>JBJDZO010000126.1:0-3360 GCA_051868095.1 Butyricicoccus sp.
GTGTGGTTCCGATCATACCGCAGCACCCCTTTTCCCTATCATAACCGCCCGCAGGAAATATGTCAACAAATAATCTTCGCAGAAAAATTTATGAATATGCAAAATCCGACCGGTTTTCTGACGTGCGCCTGCCCTACCTCCCCAACACGTACAATCCGCGTTTTTTTCATGCAATCTGCATAATTTTTTTGAGCGTTCTACCGATCCTTTTCAGAAATGGTTTACTTTGCTTTGAAATTGTGCTTTAATAATAATAAATGCGGCATGATAGTGGTTAAGTCATTACCGCGAAATAAGGAGGAAAAAAGATAATGGTACAATTTTCTAGCAGAATGGATTTGCTAAAGGGCTCCGCCATTCGTGAGCTGCTCGCTCTGGCGAATAAGCCGGAAGTGCTGTCGTTCGCCGGTGGTATGCCCGCCCCGGAACTGTTCCCCGTTGAGAAAATCAAAGCGGCGACCAATGCCGTGCTCGACGAGCAGGGCAAAGTCGCGCTCCAGTATTCCAGCACAGAGGGCTTCCCGCGGCTGAGAGAGCAGATCGCGGAACGTATGGAAGCGAAGAACGGCATCAAGACCTCCGCTGCTAACATCCTCATCACCGAAGGCAGCCAGCAGGGTCTGGACTATTCCGCGCGCGTGTTCCTCAACAAGGGCGACGTCGTCCTTCTGGAGAGTCCCTCCTATCTCGGCGCGATCAATGCGTTCAAGGCCTGCGAGCCCACCTTTATCGAGATCCCGACCGATGACAACGGCATGATCATGGAAGAGCTGGAAAAGGTTCTCGCCACCACCGAGAACGTGAAGATGATTTACGTCATCCCCGACTTCCAGAACCCCTCCGGCCGTACCTGGCCGCTGGAGCGCCGTCAGAAGTTCATGGAGATCATCAACAAGTACGAAATCCCCGTCATTGAGGACAATCCGTACGGCGAACTCCGCTACGAGAACGAGAGCATGCCCGCGCTCAAGAGCCTGGACACCAAGGGTCTTGTCGTTTTCCTCGGCACCTTCTCCAAGATCCTCGCCCCCGGCTATCGTCTTGGCTGGGTCTGCGCGGATGACGAGATTCTGAAAAAGTACAACTTCATGGCGCAGGCTGCCGCGCTGCAGGCTTCCTCCGAAGCGCAGCTCGTCGTGTCCAAGTTCATCGACATGTTCGATCTCGACGAGCACGTCAGCACCATCCGCGAGTGCTACAAGCATCGCCGCGACGTGATGCTGGAGACCATGGAAAAAGAGTTCCCGCCTGAGGCAAAGTTCACCCACCCGGATGGCGGCCTGTTCACCTGGATCGAGCTGCCGGATTACATCGACACCAAGGAAATGGCGTCGCAGTGCCTGGAGCGGAACGTCGCTTACGTTCCCGGCGAGGGCTTCTTCCCGAACGGCGGTCACGACAACTGCATCCGCCTGAACTACAGCTGCATGCCGGACGAAAAGATCGTAAAGGGCATGACCATTCTCGGCGAAGTCATCAAGGCAAACATCAAGAAGTAAGATTTCTGAGCAAAAAAAATTCCCCTCCGGTGGAGGGGAATTTTTTTGCACATGGGTAAACGCTCCGTAGAGTCGGCAAAGCCCTGCAATTCCACAACACGTCGGTTGCGCGAACGGTCAAAGCTGGTGTATGCTTGTGGCATCCGGGAGGTGCAACACATGGATGCAAAAAAGTTGGGGCTTTTCATTGCGCAGCTCCGAAAAGAAAACAATCTGACGCAGGCCGAGCTGGCCCAAAAACTGCAAGTGACCGACAAGGCCGTCAGCAAATGGGAGCGCGGCGTGGGGCTGCCGGACATCAACACAATCGAACCACTGGCAAGTGCTTTGGGCGTCAGCGTTCTGGAAGTGATGAAAGCGGAACGGCTGACGGAAGACATCTCACGGGAAGACGCTTCCGCCGTGCTGACGGACACGTTCCATCTTGCGCAGCAGCAGCGAAAACAGGCACGGAAAAACACCGCAGCAATCATCGCCGGGGGCATCTGCGTCCTTGGGGTTATCCCGATCGCGCTGCGGATCAATGACTCCGGCTTTTTCAACATTGTGAGCCTGCTGTTGGGGCTTGCCGCATGGATTACGGGCGCGTGCGCCATCGGCGTATCCAAGCGAAAGCCGTATCTTCTCTCCGCCATCAGCTTCAGCGCCTGTCTGACCGCACTGTTCCTTCAATTGCTCGAAATCAGGCATCGAATACAGATCAACGATCTTACGGCAATTATGGACACCATGGAATTTGTGGCCTGCAGTTCCTTGATTCTGATTCTGGTCACGATTCTTCTGAATCTGATCGCCTTTGTCAGCGGCTCCAAAAGAATTTCAGAAAAGTAGCGTATATCAAGAACGTTTCACAGCAGATGCCGCTCCAGAAACACGGCGACGCCGTCTGCTTCATTGGACGATGTCACGAAGTCGCACGCGGCCTGAACCTCCGGCGCGGCGTTGCCCATTGCAACACCGATCCCTGCGGCGGCAAGCATGGCCAGATCATTGGAACTGTCCCCAAACGCGACCGTATCCTCGATCGGGACATGCAGGTAGTCTGCCAGAAAGTGCAGCGCATTGCCCTTATTTGCATTTTTCCAGTTGAGCTCCAGATTGTTTCGAAAAGACGACGTAACGGCAATGTCCGGAAATTGCGCCGCAATCTCCTGCGCTGCCGCGCTGCGCTCGTCCATATTCCGAAAGCAAAGCTGCACCTTCTGGACCGTCTCCGCCCGGCCTTGGATGAACGCCCGCAGATTTTCGACCGGTGCGCGCGTTTTTTGGATCAGCTGAACCACTTCCTCGTCTGCGTTGTAATACCGCACACGCTCCAAAAAATCGCGGTCTACCCAGCCGGTATTCTGCCAGTAGCAGTCGTACATTGCGTCATAGCGCGTGACAAATTCGAGCAGCTCCAGTGCGCGGCTCTGTGGAATCTCTTCGCAAAGCAAAGTTTGCTGCTGTTGGACATCGGAAACGTTGGCGCCATTGATGGAAATTACATAGCGCACAAATGGGAACGCCAGCACCTGCTCCGGAATGGCTTTCAGCGCGCGTCCCGTCGCCGGGACGATCCAGCAGCCCTGCGCCGCCGCTGCCTGAAGCGCCGCGTAATTTCGCGGCGAAACCATTTTTTCGCCGTTGAGCAGCGTTCCGTCCAGGTCAATTGCAAGAATCTTCATATTACAGTCTCCAAAAGCTGAGATTATGCGGGTATGCGGGCTTTTCACGTCCCCCGCTTATGTGCTACTATACCGCTGCATTTTCATGTGGTCAAGCCTGTCTGCAAGACGGTTTGTCCTCCCCGTTCTCAGGAAGCCGCCTCTGTACTCATCGTCATCCTTTTTCAGCCTGTCAGAAGCGATATCCGAGCTTT
>JBJDZO010000127.1:0-3354 GCA_051868095.1 Butyricicoccus sp.
TTCTTCGGCAAGGTCGGTTCGTTCGCGGAAGGGTATGCGTGCGATGCGCTCGTGCTCGAGGACAGCGCACTGTCTGCGCCGCGTGCACTCAGCACGCAGGAACGGTTGGAACGGATTGCGTACCAGCTGGAGGACCGTGCAATTGCACACAAATATGTGGACGGAGAGAAGTTGTTCTGAATCATACAATAAGTAATTTTTGATAAATAATATACAGGGAGGCGATGCTATATGGCAATCGGGGACAGTAAAATTCGTGTGGACGCCTATGCGAAAGTGACCGGAGAAGCCAAATATGTGGCGGATTTGGAGCCGAAAAACGCCTATATCGCAAAAATTGTGCGCGCTACGATTGCAAACGGTGCAGTCACCGGCTTTGATCTCAAGGCCGCGCGTGCCGTGCCCGGCGTGGTCGCAATTTACACCTGTTTCGATGTGCCTGCACACTCGTTTCCGACACCCGGCCATCCGTGGTCGGTCGAGACAGCCCATCAGGACGTGGCCGACCGCCGCATTCTGAATACCCGAGTGCGCGTTTACGGCGATGAAGTCGCAGTCGTGGTCGCGGAGAACGCGATTGCGGCAAAAAAAGCTGCGGCGCTGGTGCGCGTGACCTATGAGGAGTATCCGCCGCTGCGCACGCCGCGTGAAGCCATGGACGCGCCCGCGCTGCATCCGGAGGTGCGCGAAACCAATGTGCTCGCGCATTCGTCGTTCCGGCTGGGCGATCTCAGCTATGAAGAGGCTCAAAAGCTGCCCGGCGTCATCGAAGCGGGCGGCGAATACGCGGTTCCGGCTGTCCAGCACTGCCATTTGGAGCCGGTGCACAGCTGCGCCTACGAGGAAAACGGCAAGATTGTCGTGGTATCATCTACGCAAATTCCACATATTGTGCGCCGCGTGGTCGGGCAGGCGCTCGGTGTGCCGTGGGGGCGGGTGCGCGTCATCAAGCCATACATCGGCGGCGGCTTCGGCAACAAACAGGATGTGCTGGTGGAGCCGCTCGCGGCGTGGCTCACCACCAAGCTGCACGGCCATCCGGTGAAGGTCGAATTGACGCGCGAAGAGGTGTTCACCTGCACGCGCGTGCGCCATCCGTTCACATGGCAGGCGCATGGGTTGGTGCTGCCGGACGGCACGCTGATTGGGCGCCGCTACCGCGCGTGGTCCAATCAGGGCGGTTATGCGTCGCATGGCCACGCCATTGCGGCCAACGCAGCCAACATGTTCAAGCAAGGATATCAGGATCGCCGCGCGCTCGATTCGGAGAGCTGGACCGTGTACACAAATTGCACAACAGCGGGTGCAATGCGCGCATATGGCATTCCACAGGGCGGATTTGTGACAGAAGCGCTGACCGACGATCTGGCCCGCGCCATCGGTATGGACCCATTGGAATTCCGACAAAAGAACTGTATGCCGGAAGGCTATGCGGATCCGCATACCGGCATCCCGTGCCTGTCCTATGGGCTGAAAGCGTGCATGGAACGCGGCGCGGCGGCGTTCGGTTGGGCGGAAAAGCGTGCAGCTTATGAGAATCAGACCGGCGATGTGCGCCGCGGCGTGGGCATGGCGCTGTTCATTTATAAGACCGGCGTGTACCCGATTTCGCTTGAGACTTCGGCCTGCCGCATGGTGCTCAATCAGGACGGTTCGGTGCAGCTGCAGATGGGTGCAACCGAGATCGGGCAGGGCGCGGATACCGTATTCACACAGATGGCCGCGGCAGCAACCGGCATCTCAGAGGACAAAATTTACATATTATCGACGCAGGATACCGACATCAGCCCGTTCGATACCGGCGCCTATGCGTCACGGCAAAGCTACGTGAGCGGAAAAGCGGTCAAAAAGACCGGTGAAGCACTCAAAGCAAAGATTTTGGACTATGCGGCGTGGCTGCTTGATTGTCCTGTGAGCATGCTCAGCCTGCACGATGATGCGATCTGGGACGAAGCTGGACAGATGCGGCTGAGCATGGAGCAGCTTGCTATGGAGGCGTGCTACAATCTGAAACGCACCGAGCACATCGCAGCCGAGGAAACGGCGCACTGCACCGAAAATACACTGGCAACCGGCTGTTGTTTTGCAGAGGTCGAGGTGGATATTCCGCTGGGCAAAGTGCGCGTGCTGCGGCTGCTCAATGTACACGATTCGGGCACAATTCTGAACCCAAAACTGGCCGAAGCCCAAGTGCACGGCGGTATGTCGATGGGGCTGGGGTATGCGCTGAGCGAGGAACTGCTGTACAATGACCAGTGCCGGCCGCTGAACGGCAATTTGCTCGATTATAAGCTGCCGACGGCAATGGATTCGCCGGAATTTGAAGCGATGTTTGTCGAAATCCCCGATCCGTCCGGGCCGTTTGGCAACAAAGCACTTGGAGAACCGCCGGTGATTCCAGTTGCGCCCGCGGTGCGCAACGCTGTGCTGCACGCAACCGGCGTGGCAGTGAATAGCCTGCCGCTCAGTCCGCAGAAGCTGATCGAGCATTTTAAAAATGCGGGACTTGTGTGAAGGAGGGCAAAGAATGTACGATATTACCGGGTTTTATGCCGCAAAAAGTGTGGAGGATGCCGTGCGTGCCCTGCACATGGAACCGGAAGCGGTATTGATTTCGGGCGGCACAGATGTGCTGATTCAGGTGCGCGAAGGAAAACTCGCCGGGCGGCCGCTGGTCTCCATTCACGAGATGCCCGCGCTCACTGGGGTTTCGCTGGAAGCGGATGGGGCGCTTCGTATTGGACCGTGTACGGTGTTTTCGGAGGTTACCGCACATCGGCTGATTTGTGAGCATGCTCAGATGCTCGGGGAAGCAGTGGATGAGGTTGGAAGCCCGCAGATTCGGCATATGGGCACGATTGGCGGCAACATTGCAAATGCTGCAACAAGCGCCGATTCAGCTCCCAGTCTGTTTGCATATAATGCCGAGCTGGAACTGACAGGAATTGAGGGAATACGGCGTCTGCCGATTGCAGAATTTTATACAGGGCCGGGAAAAAGTGTGCGTCGACATGATGAGATTTTAACGGCAATTCGCATTCAAAAAGAGAATTATGAGCACTTTTCTGGCTGTTATATCAAGTATGGCAAGCGTAATGCCATGGAGATCTCCACGCTGGGATGCGCGGCGTTAGTGCGGCTGAAAGATGGCAAGATTGATGAGCTGCGGCTGGCATTCGGTGTTGCAGCGCCCACACCGATCCGCTGTGTGGGAGCGGAGGCGCTTGCAGCGGGGAAAACTCCGGATGAAGCGTTGTATACGGTGCTTGCGGAGCAGGTACGGCGTGAGATTACACCGCGTTCCAGTTGGCGAGCTTCTGCGGAATTTCGTCTTCAGATCGCCGGAGAAATCAC
>JBJDZO010000128.1:0-3330 GCA_051868095.1 Butyricicoccus sp.
TACAGTGCGGACACCAGGGCATTTCGGTCACCTCACAGAGTTCAGATAGAAGATAGAGCGAGATAGAAAGATAGAAGATAGAGAGATAGGAGATAATTCCGTATCTTCTATCTCATATCTCCTCATTCCTATCTTTTATTTGGTCCATCCGAGGCTGCGTCCGACCGCCTTTTCCCAGCCCGCAAGCAGGGAAGCACGGCGTGCGACGTCCATTTGCGGCGCAAATACGCGGTCGCAGCGCCAGCTCTCGCGCAGTTCCTCGCGGTTTGCCCATACGCCGACCGCCAGACCGGCCAGATAGGCCGCGCCGAGCGCGGTGGTTTCACGAATGACCGGACGGTGAATGGGGCAGTTTGAAATATCCGCCTGGAACTGCATCAGGAAACGGTCCCGGCTGGCGCCGCCGTCCACCTTCAGGCTGGTAAGCGGTGCGCCGCAGTCACGTGCCATGGCGGCCAGCAGGTCGTTCGACTGGTAGGCAATGGACTCCTGTGCGGCACGGATGATGTGTTCACGGGTTGTGCCGCGGGTCAGGCCGATCAGGCAGCCGCGTGCGTACATGTCCCAGTGCGGCGCGCCCAAACCGGTGAACGCCGGAACCAGATATACGCCACCGGTATCCGGAACCTTGAGGGCATAGTATTCGGCGTCGCGGCTCTCGCTGAAAAAGCGCATTTCGTCCCGCAGCCACTGAATGACCGCGCCGCCGACGAACACGCTGCCTTCGAGCGCGTACTGCACCTCGTCGCCGAGCTGCACCGCGATGGTGGTCAACAGGCCGTTCCGGCTGGAAACCGCCTGTGTGCCTGTGTTCATGAGCAGGAAACAGCCGGTGCCGTAGGTATTTTTCGCGTCGCCGGGGGAGAAACAGGTCTGCCCGAACAACGCGGCCTGCTGGTCGCCTGCAATGCCCGCAATCGGCACCTGTGCGTCCGGCATGGAAACGTATCCGTAAATCATGCTCGATGGGCAGACGGTGGGCAGCATGGTGCGCGGGATATCGAGCGCGGCAAGCAGGGTGTCATCCCAGTCGCGTTTGTGGATGTCGTAGAGCATGGTGCGCGACGCATTGGTTGCATCGGTGACGTGAGCCGCGCCGCCGGTCAGCTTCCAGACCAACCAGCTGTCCACGGTGCCGAACAAAATCTCGCCCCGCGCGGCTTTTTCGCGTGCGTCCGGCACGTGGTCAAGAATCCATTTGATTTTGGTGCCCGAAAAATAGGCGTCCGGCACAAGACCGGTCGTCTGGCGGATGTGGTCGCTCAGCCCGCGTGCAATGAGTTCGTCCACAATCGGCGCGGTGCGGCGGCACTGCCAGACAATCGCGTTATAGATGGGCAAACCGGTGGTTTTATCCCATAGAATCGTGGTTTCGCGCTGGTTGGTGATGCCGATGGCCGCCACATCTTTGCCGGACGCCCCGGCCGCAGCCAGCACCTCCATCATCACCGCATACTGCGTGGAGTAAATTTCCACCGGATTCTGCTCCACCCAGCCCTCATGGGGAAAGATTTGGGTCAGTTCCCGCTGTGCGACACCGACAATGTTCTGGTCACGGTCAAACAGGATGGCACGCGAACTGGTCGTGCCCTGATCGAGCGCAAGGATGTAACGGCTCATAGTATCCCTCGATTCTGTCTTTTCTTCATCATACCGTTTGAAAAGGGACTTGTCAATTGCAGGAATCCGGAAAATTCCCGTACAGAGGGCAATGCGGCGTTGCAACAGGGGCCGATTTGTGATATGATAACTTTTAGGTATGGAAATTTTACAAAACCATGCAATTCTAAAGAATCGAAGGAAGTAATCATACATGAGCGACAAGAAGAAAACAATTTTCTCGGGTGTGCAGCCGTCCGGCAAGCTGACCCTTGGCAACTATCTGGGCGCAATCCGCAATTTCCCGATTTTACAGGAAGATTATAACTGCATTTACTGCGTGGTCGATATGCACGCGATCACCGTCCGTCAGGAACCGGCTGCGCTGCGCCGCGCAACGCTGGAGGTGCTGGCGCAGTACATCGCCTGCGGCCTTGATCCGGAAAAGAGCATCCTGTTCATCCAGAGCCACGTTCCGGCGCATGCCGAGCTGGCATGGGTGCTCAACTGCTTCACCATGTTCGGCGAGGCGTCCCGTATGACCCAGTTCAAGGATAAGTCGGCCAAGCATGCCGACAATGTCAACGTTGGTCTGTTCACCTATCCGGTGCTGATGGCAGCCGACATTCTGCTGTACCAGACCGATCTGGTGCCGGTCGGCGTGGACCAGAGCCAGCACATCGAAATCTGCCGCGATATTGCGACCCGCTTCAACGGCCAGTATTCGGATACCTTCACCATGCCGGTCGGCTATTATCCGAAGGCGGGCGCGGGCGCGAAGGTTATGAGCCTGGCTGACCCGGAGAAGAAGATGAGCAAGTCGGACGAGAACCCGAACGGCTTTATTCTGCTCATGGACAAGCCGGAGGACATCATGCGCAAGTTCAAGCGTGCGGTCACCGACTCGGATTCCCGCATCGTCATGGATCCGACCAATAAGCCCGGCGTATCCAACCTGATCCAGATTTATTCGCTGGCAACCGGCAAGACCGTCGAAGCGGTTGAGGCTGAGTTCGAAGGCCGCGGCTACGGCGAGTTCAAGCCCGCGGTTGGCGAAGCGGTCGTTGAGCTGCTGCGTCCGATCCGTGAAAAGACCGAGGATCTGCTGAAAAACAAGGATTACCTTGAGCAGGTTTACCACGAAGGTGCGCAGAAGGCAAATTACCTCGCGCGCAAGACGCTGGACAAGGTATACCGTAAGGTTGGCTTCGTCGCACGCTGACAGAAGGAAGATAGACCGTGCCGTCTCCGCAAGGGGGCGGCGCGCGATTGAGAGGATTTAGAATCATGTCGGAATATCAAGTGATATGGACGATCATCGGTGCATTTGTGCTGTCCGGTGTGCTGTCCTATGCGCTCACGCCGCTGGTCAAGCGCTTCGCGTACACGATTGGCGCGATTGATGTGCCCAAGGACAACCGCCGTATGCACAAAAAACCGATTCCGCGTCTGGGTGGTCTGGCGATTTTCATCGGCTTTCTGGGCGCGATGCTGGTGTTTTACCGCTTCGATATGCAGATGTTGAGCATTCTGCTTGGTGCGATGATTATCGTTGTGCTCGGCATTTTTGATGACGTACTTGCGCTCGGCCCCAAGTTTAAGTTCCTTGTGCAGATCATTGCAGCTGCTGTCCCGGTATGCGTGGGCGGCATGAAAATCGAGTTTTTCACCAGCTTCAACCCGTTTTCAAGCAGCCCGTATTTTTCTCTCGGCATATTCGCCATTCCGGTG
>JBJDZO010000129.1:0-5625 GCA_051868095.1 Butyricicoccus sp.
TGCCGAGCAGCAGCACGGCCAGAATCGGGCCGATCGAGCACAGTGCGACCAGACCAAAGCTGTCATCGGCGGCATGACGGTCGGTACGGATGGCAGCGACGCCGATGCCGAGCGCCATGATAAACGGTACGGTCATCGGGCCGGTGGTGACGCCGCCCGAATCAAACGCGACCGCGAGAAAGTTGCGCGGCACAAGGAACGCCAGCGCAAATACAATCAGATAAAATCCGATCAGCAGATTGGGCAGCGGGATACGGAACAGCATACGCAGCAGTGCGATGACCAGAAACGCGCCTACGCCGCACGCGACCGCGAGAATCAGGGTCAGGTTGGGCACCGAAGGCACCTGTTCAGCGAGCACCTGTAAATCCGGCTCGGAAATCGTGATGATAAAGCCGAGCAGAAAGGACAGGGGCACAATCACCCGGAGTTTTTTGCTGCGGGTCATGCTGCTGCCCACGCGCTCGCCCATGGGACTCATGGACATTTCCGCGCCCTGCGTAAAGAACATCATGCCGACAATGAGCAGCACTGCGCCCATCAGGAAGCACAGCAGGATGCTCGGAGAAATCGGTGCGATGCTGAAACACAGCACCAGCACAATGCCGAGGATGGGCAGTACAGCGTTTAAGGATTCGGATAATTTTTCGCGGAGTTTCAGCCAGGTATTTTTCAATCCTACACCTCCTGAATCGGCCGAAATTTCAAAAAAGAACAAAAATATCGTACCATAGAACGCGCTGTGAAGCCAGTGGAACCGGGAAATCTTGACAACATTTTCACACAAAGAAAAACCCTCCCGCGGATACGGGAGGGGATGATATTTTTCAGAGGACGCCGACGGCGCGGAGCAGCAGATAAACCGCCAGCCCGGCGGCCAGCGCCCACGCGAGAAAGGTGAGCATCCAGCCGAAAAAACGGTGCAGCGGATGGTACAGCGCGGCCAGCGCACGGCCCAGCTCATCGGGGTCGCCCATGTCGCGCACCGCGCGGCGTTCGGCCTCGTCCTCGCGCAGACCCTGTGTACGCAGGATGCGCAGACGGTCATCCAAATGGGCGGCCAGCTCACGGCGCACGGCTTCGCGGTGATGTCCGGGCCGCAGATGGGCGCATACGCGGTCAAGCCATCGTTCCGTCGGTGTTTTTGGCACAGGCCTCACCTCCCACCGCGCCGCCGAACGCCCGGGACAGGCGCTTCCATTCGTCTTTTTTGCGGCCGAGCACATGCGCGCCCAGTCGGGTCAGCCGGTAGCAGCGGCGCGTCCCGGCCTCGGTTTCGCGGTCGTAGGCCGAAATCTGCCCCAGCTCACACAGCCGGTACAGGATGGGATACAGCATGCCCTCACGGCAGAGAAACGCGCAGTCGCGCCGGATTTCGAGCGCGCGCACGAGTTCAAACCCGGTTTTGTCGCCCTCGCCGAGCAGGGCAAGCACAAGCAGAATCTGGGTGCGTTCGGATGGGGTGAAATTCTGTGCCATGGGGCGGCCTCCTTCCGGCGGGGTTCTTTAAGTTTATTATACCACGTGGTACACCTTGAAAACAGGGAAACCGTGTGATAAAGTAGAGAAAAACAAAAACGGAGGTGCGGCATGGTATATTTTATTGTCAGCGTGTTTGAAAACCCCGGCCAGGGGCGCGGAAGCTATGAGGAGTATATCCGTCTGGTGAAGCCGATCGTCGAGCGGCATGGCGGAACCTATCTGGTGCGCTCCAATCATGTCGTGCCGCTCAGTGATGCGTGGACGCCCAGCCGGGTGATTGTCATTCGGTTTGAGACACGTGAGCAGCTGGACCGCTGTTTCGGGTCGGAAGAATACCGTGCCATCGCGGGCAAGCGGGAAAATGCCGTGGATGCCCGCGCAGTCATCGTAGAGGAGGAAACGCCATGAAAATCAGCAGCCGGGTTCATCAAATTCGGATCGATTTCTGTGTCACCGAACAGGTCAAACGGTATGTGTACGTGTATCTGCTCGAAGGCACGCAGGGCTGTTACCTGATCGACAGCGGCACGGCGGGCGCAGAAAACGACATCGAGGCATATATGAAATCCATCGGGCGGGAGCCGCTGAAAGCGGTCTTTCTGACCCACGCGCACCCCGACCACATCGGCGCGGCGCACGCCTTGCAGGACAAAACCGGCTGTCAGGTGTATGCCGGTGCGCAGTCTGTACGGTGGACGGAAAACCCGGAGCAGCAGTTCCGGGAGCGCCCGATTCCGAATTTCTGGACGCTGGTCGGCGGTGCGGCCAAGGTCAACCGGCCGCTGGCGGACGGGGAAACGGTCACGCTGGAGCCGGGGATGACCCTCCGCGTGCAGGCCGCCCCCGGACACTCGGACGATTCGGTGTGCTATGTCTGGGAGGAAGAGAAGACCGCTTTTCTCGGCGACGCGGTACCCGCCGAACACGACCTGCCGATTCTGACCGACTACGCCGCCAGCCTGCGCACGCTGGACGCGCTCAGCGCACTGGACGGCATCGCGTGGTATTGCCCGGCGTGGGACCGCGCCTATTCCGCGGACGAAATACAGGCCGTGCTGGGTGCCAGCCGTGCGCGGCTGGAGCGGCTGTGCGGGACGGTGCGGCAGGCGCGGGCCGAAGCGCCGGACGCGGACAGCGAGGACATATTCCGGATGGTCTGCGCGCGGGCCGGAATGGAGCATTTCGCGGGAAATCCGCTCTTCCGGCGCAGCGTACAGGCAATGGACCAAGGAGGAAACCATGAAAGAAACCAAAACCAATGTGATGCGCATTCTGGAACAGCATAAAATCTCATATACCCCGCACGAATACCCCCACGGTAAGGAAGCTGTGGACGGAATCACGGTGGCGAAGCTGATGGGACAGGACCCCGCGCAGGTCTTTAAGACACTGGTCGCACGCGGTCGGAGCGGCGGCATTTACGTGTTCGTGATTCCGGTTGCCGAGGAGCTGAACCTCAAGAAAGCGGCCGGAGCGGTCGGGGAGAAGTCCATGGAGATGATCCACGTCAAGGAGCTGCTCGGCCTGACCGGTTATGTGCGCGGCGGCTGTTCGCCGGTCGGCCTCAAAAAGCCCTATCCGGTGACCATCCACGAGAGCGCGAATGCCATCCCATCGATCATCGTCAGCGCGGGCAAAATCGGCTTCCAGATCGAGACCGCCCCGGCCGACCTGATTGCGCTTGTGAAGGCGCAGACCGCGGACATCATTTCGTAAACAGCGCGGCGACGTCGGGATAGAGCGCGAACACGTGCCGCACACCGAGCGCGTCCAATCGGCGCAGCTTGGCTTCGAGGGTGGCGCAGTCGTCATACAGGACAAAATGCCCGTTCTGGTTTTTGTCCATATAGGTGAAATATTTGGCGCACAGCTCACGCGAGAAGAATACCTGCGCTCCGCAGGCCTGCTGCAAGGAAATCCGTTCTTCTTCGGGCAGCGGTGCGCCTTCGCTGTCCTGCGCGGGCAGCAGGAAATCGGCCGATACCGGCCGCAGAGACGCCGCGATCCGGTGCGGATATTTGCGCTGAAGTTCCCCGAAATAGTCGTCCAGACTGCCGCCGCTGATGGCGGTTTCCACGACCAGAAAGGCATGCTGCACCGCCTCCGCCTGTCCGAGCGGCACGAACAGCGGCAGCCCGGCCTCGTGCATGCGTTCATCGAGCGGGCCGAGCAGGGCGCGTGCCGCGGGGCTGTCCGTTTCGAGATCGGCAAACAGGCCGCACATGTTCTGTTTTTGAACCTCATCGGCCAGCGATTCGGCACAGAAGCTGGAAATTTCGCCCTCCAGCCCGAGGTCGCTGACTCCAAGGTAGCATCCTTCCAGCTTCGCGGGCAGATGGAGCCGGGAAATGGCGCCGCCGCGCCCGATGCCGAGACACAGCTGCAAAAGCGGCAGACCATGCACGGCTGCGGCCGCCGTGTCTGCGCCTGCGCACACTAAAATCAGGTTTTTTGTTGGCTGCATAGGGAGTCGCTCCTTTTTTCTGGACTTTTTTTGCATCATCGCGTACAATACTATATGTATGCCAACGGCAAAAAAGAAGGACTGGAGTAAGACACCCTTTATGTTACAAATTTTAACGCCGGACTGCGTTTTTGATACAATTTTCGACATTACGCCTGCGTTTTTGAAGAAACGGGGCATCCGCGGCGCACTGATCGACATCGACGGCACCGCGTCCTCGCATCGTGTACGGCTGCCGGATGACCGCCTGTGCGCCTATGTGGATTCCCTGCAAAAAGCAGGTATCCGGGTGCTGTTTTTGTCCAATAATAAAGCGAAGCGCGTCGGTGCGTTCAGCGAACCGATGGGCGTGCAGTGGGTCAGCCGGGCGACCAAGCCGCTGGCGCGCGGCTTCCGCAAAGGCGCCGCGCTTCTCGGTCTGCCGATGCACGAAATCGCGGTGATTGGCGACCAGATTTTTACCGATGTGCTGGGCGGCAACCGGCTGGGTGCGCTGACCTGTCAGGTGCAGTCGATTGACCGCGGGGAGTTCTGGATTGGTGTGCGCTGCCGGATTGAAAAGGGCTTCATTGAGCGCGGTCGAAAGAAAATGCAGGAGGATGAGGGACGTGTGTATTAAATTTGGCCCGGCGGGCAATTCGGATTCGTTTGCCGCGGCCGGTTTCAAGGCGACGGTGGACGCGCCCGGCTGGCTGCGTGGGCTGGGGCTGGACGCTTATGAATACCAGTGCGGCCGGGGCGTGAACATCGGGGATGAGACCGCGGCCAAAATCGGTGCGGCGGCCCGGGCGCACGGCATTACGCTGTCGCTGCACACGCCGTATTATATCAATCTGTCGTCGAACGAACCCGAGCGCATGCAGAAAAATATCGGCTATGTGCTGCGGAGCTGTCAGGCGGCAGCCGCGATGGGCGCGGGACATCTGGTGGTACACTGCGGCGGCGTGGGCAAGCAGTCGCGGGATAAGGCGTTTGCACATACGGTAGAAAATGTGCGCGCGATTCTGGACGCGGTGGACGGCGCGGGCTACACCGGGCAGACGATCTGTCTGGAGACCATGGGCAAGCAGAGCGTCATCGGCAGCGCCGAGGAAATCTGTAAGCTGGTCGCGCTGGACGACCGGCTGCTGCCGTGCATCGATTTCGGGCATCTCAATGCGCGGACGGTCGGCGGATGCAACAGCTATGAGGCGTTTTGTGCGCTGTTTGATCGGATGGAGAATGAAATTGGCCACGAGCGCACCGCGCATTTCCACAGCCATTTTTCCAAGATTGAGTATTCAGCCAAAGGGGAGGTGCGGCATCTGACCTTTGCCGATGAAGTGTACGGCCCGGAGTTTGCGCCGCTCGCGCAGGTGCTGGCCGAGCGCGGCTATGCGCCGACGATCATCTGTGAATCGGCAGGCACACAGGCCGAGGACGCGCTGGCTATGCAGAGGATGTATCGGGAAGCCTGCGAAAAAATCGGCAGGGAACCATAAAAAAAGACTTGCAAAAACGATGGACGTATGCTATACTAATAAAGCTGTATTCCGGCAAAAGTCCATATGGAGCGGTATCGAAGAGGTCATAACGAGAACGACTCGAAATCGTTTGACGGGTGAAACCGTCCGTGGGTTCGAATCCCACCCGCTCCGCCAGCTCGTCGCAAGCTACGTATCGCTTGCGACGATTTTTTT
>JBJDZO010000129.1:5725-14621 GCA_051868095.1 Butyricicoccus sp.
AAAAAACGCTCCTGCATGGATTGGGTTCCTTGCAGGAGCGTTGATTTTTTTTACAGGCGCTGCCGCCAGCTGTACCGGCTGAACAGGGCGAGAAGCGGGAAAATTTCCAGACGGCCAAGCAGCATATCCGCCGACAGCACCAGCTTGGACAAGTCGCTGAGCATGCTGAAATTCGACGACGGACCGACAATATCAAGGCCCGGACCAATGTTGTTAAAACAGGCGAGCACCGCGGAAATCGAGGTTTCAAGCGAATACGGTTCGAGCGAAACCAGAACGATGCTCATGCCTATGAGCATGACATACGCGGACAGGAAGCAGTTGACGCCGCGCATGACCTGCGAATCAATCGGCTGGTCGTTGACGTGCAGGGAAATGACCGCACGCGGACGCAGAATGCGCCGGATGTTACGCTTGAGATCCTTGAAAATCAGCACCAGACGGATTACCTTGAAGCCGCCGCCTGTACTGCCGGCACAGGCGCCGAGCGTCATCAGGCATAGCAGGATGGCCTTGGAAAAGGTCGGCCAGACATCGAAATTGACCGTCGAAAAACCGGTGGTGGTCATGATGCTCGCAACCTGGAAGGCTGCGTGGTGGATGCTTTCCCGCACCGAGCCTTCAATCGGGCGAATGTTCCACGCAATCGCCGCGGTTGCAGCAACCATGATGAGCAGATAGCAGCGCAGCTCCTCATCGCGGAACACATCGGTAAAACGGCGCAGAAGCAGCAGATAATATACGCTGAAGTTCACGCCGAACAAGGCCATGAATACCGTGCAGACGTTTTGCAGATAGGGGCTGTAACTGGTTATACTGTCATTGCGGACGCCGAAACCACCCGTACCGGCCGTGCCGAACGCGGTACACAGGCTGTCAAACAGCGGCATGCCGCCGAGCAGCAGGAAAATCAGACACAGGATGGTCATGGCGATATAAATGCCGTACAGAATAACGGCAGTGTCCTTGAGGCGCGGGGTCAGCTTGCCGACGCTCGGGCCGGGGCTTTCCGCACGCATGAGGTGGAAGGTGCCGCCCGAGTTTTTATCCGAAACCACCGCGAGGGTGAACACCAGAATACCCATACCACCCAGCCAGTGGGTGAAGCTGCGCCAGTACAGCAGGCCGCGGCTGAGGGCTTCCACGCTGGGCAGGATGGACGCGCCGGTGGTGGTAAAGCCCGAGATGGACTCGAACAACGCATCCATAAAATGCGGAATCTGACCGCTCAGATAGAAAGGCAGACAGCCCATCAGCGCTACGACCACCCAGCACAGCGAAACCGTGACAAAGCCTTCCTGCGCAAAGAAATTCTCCGACGCACGCCGTCCAATCCAAAGCAGCAGACCGGCTGTTATAAGCATGATCAGAAAGGTCAGGCCATAGGCGCCGAGTACATCATAATCGCGGTCAATCAGGCACCAGATACAGGCGGGCAGCATGAACAGGGTCTCGATCAGAATGACAAGGCCAATGGTACGGCCAACAATTTTAATATTCATACAGTACGCCTCGGTCGCTGCTGCGGAAGATATCGTTCATCTGGCGGAACGGATTTTCGCAGGTTGTGACGACAATGACCGTATCGCCCTTGACGAAATGGCTGCTGCCGTCCGGAATGATCGTTTCGCCCTGATGGGTGATGCAGGCGATCAGCACGCCGCGTTTCAGCGGCACATCCTTGAGCGGAGTCGCGCACCAACGCACCGAATCATCGACCAGAAATTCCAGCGTTTCGGCCTTGCCGTCCGCGATACGGTGCAGCGCGAGCACGCTGCCCTTTTGGTTCTGCATGGCGCGTACATAGCGGACAATATTAACGCTGCACAGCTCCTTGGGGCTGACTACGCTGCCGATGCCCATGTCGGTGAACATGCCGCCATATTCCAGCCGGTTGACCTTGGTGACTACCTTGGGCACGCCGTTCGCTGCCGCATACATGGAAATAACGATATTTTCCTCGTCGATGCCGGTCAGCGTGACCACTGCGTCGGTCGTGCGCATGCCTTCGCTGTCAAGCAGCGTCTTGGAGGAGCCGTCACCGAGTACAACCGCCGCCCGCGGAAGCTGTTCGGCCAGACTGATTGCCCGGGCCTGATCCTGCTCGATGATTTTGACGCGGATTCCGGCATTCAACAGGCGCTCGGCCAGATAGTAGGCCAGACGGCCGCCGCCGATCAGCATCACCTGCCGGATTTTCTGGGTGGAAATGCCGAGGTTCTTGATCAGCTGCGCGAGGTTAATCGCTTTCGCGGTGACATAGATATGGTCGCCCGCCTGAATGACATAGCTGCCATCCGGGATGGTGACCTTGCCGCCGCGCACGACCGCGCACACGAGCACCTTCACGCGGGCGATTTTGTACAGACCGCTCAGCGGAATCCCGGCAAGTGCGCTGTCGTTGTTCACACGCAGTTCGACGATTTCGACGCGGCCCTTGGCAAACGGTTCGCGCTGCAAGAAGCTCGGGAACTGGAGCGAGCGGAAGATATCGACCGCGGCGCTCAGTTCGGGGTTGATGGTCATGGATAGGCCGAGATCCTCGCGCATGGCGAATAGCTGCTCGGCATATTCGGGCGCACGCACGCGCGCAATGGTATGAATCCGATGATTCATGCGCTTGGCAGTCAGGCAGCACAGCAGATTGATTTCGTCCGCGCTGGTGGCCGCGATCAGCAGATCTGCTTTCTCCACACTGGCGGCACGCAGCGTATTCATGGTTGCAGCATTGCCCTGTACGGTCATAACGTCGAACTGCTCAAGACTCGATTGCAGCACCTTGGGATTGGAGTCGATGACCACGAGGTCATGATCCTCCCGCAGGAGCTGACGGGTAAGCGCAAGGCCGACCTTGCCGTCGCCCGCGATGATAATATTCATGAAAGAAAAACCTTCCTGTCTGAGAAAATGAGAACTGACCCTAGTATACGACACCCACGCGGCGGAAACAAGGGGCAATCGCATACAGCGCCAAAGAATGACACAAGTTTGACAGAAATTCGTCCAAAAACATGCAAAAAAACAGCAAAATGCCCGCACGGCAGAACAAGTGCGGGCATGATGCGTCAGCGTTTGGCGCGCTCTTTTGTAATATAGTCGGCCACGCGGCGCATGTCGGTTTCCGTGCGGAATACCACGCCGCTTTGCAGGATGGTTTCCTGCACGACTTTGGGGAGCGAACGGAAGTACCGCCCCATGCTGTTTTCCATCTGGAAATAATCGGCCATCGAACTCACCTCGGGAACAGTATGCCCGAAAATGATGAAAAAAAACAGCAGGGCGGCTGCCCTGCTGCATGGATTTACGATTCTTCGGTGGCTTCGATGATGGAAGCTTCGCGGCAGACACCCTTTTCGCGGAACAGCGGTCGGTTCTGCTCATAGATCATGCGCAGGCCGTCAAGCGTCAGGTTGGGGTCGACTTCGTCGATGAGCGCACAGTGCTCGGCCATCATGCGGCCCATGCCGCCGGTCGCAATGACGCGCACATTGCCCTCCAGCTCCTTTTTCATGTCCTCAATGATGCCGGTCAGGGCGCCGACATAACCGCGTACCGCGCCCGACTGCATGCTCTGCACGGTCGTGCGGCCAATCGCACATTCGGTGGCCGCGATATCCACACGCGGCAGCTTGGATGCCTTCATGAACAGCGCCTCCATGGCGACCTTGATGCCCGGGAAGATCGCGCCGCCGAGGTATGCGCCGTCCTTGTCAATCGCGTCAAAGGTAATCGCGGTGCCGATGTCCACGATAATCAGCGGCTTGCCGTAGCGCGCCACCGCCGAAACGCCGTTGACCAGACGATCCACGCCGACTTCGCGCGGGTTGTTATAGCGGTTGATCATGCCGGTATCCACATCCTTGCCGACCACGAGCGGCTGGATGCGCAGATACTTGCGGATGGCGTTGATGAGCGAATACATGGCCGGCGGGACAACCGAAGCGATGATGACCGCCGAGGTTTTTTCCGGGGCCAGGTTCAAAAAATGATAGTATTGCAGAATCTGCATGCCGATCTCATCCGAGGTCGAGGTTGCGTTGGTCGAGATGCGGAACGAGCCGACCAGCTTCTTTCCTTCAAAAAGGCCGAATACCATATTGGTATTGCCTACATCAATCGTTAACAGCATAGGTTAAAACCACCCAAATCTCTTTTTCGTCTTTTTGTCCGGCGATTCTTTGTACGGTGCGCCGTCCGCGTCCAGAAACTCGGCCGCGAGCAGGCGGCCATCCTCCAGCGTCAGACGGATACAGCTTCCGCGGCCGCTGCGCGGCAGGCTGATGCTGCCCGGGTTCATCACGCGCACACTGCCTTCCATGGCGTCGTGGCGCAGATGGGTGTGCCCATAGAGCGCGAGCACGCAGCCATGCTCGGCGGCGTGAACGCCCACATGACCGCTGTCCGTCCAGCCGACCCGATCACGGTGGCCGTGGGTCAGGTACATGCGCACCCCTTCGGGCGCGATCACCGAAAACAGCGGAGCGTCCGGTTCGAAGTCATTGTTGCCGCGCACCGCATACACCGGGATGTTCGGATAGCTGCGGCGCAGGTCGCAGGCATCCTCATAGTGGTCGCCCAGATGGATGACCGCATCCGGATCTTCGGCTTCGATCAGGCCATACATGTCGATGGTGCGGCCATGGGAATCGGAAAAAACAAGGATTTTCATAGAAATGCTCCTTTTGCTCCAACACCGTTCACTATACACGAAAAGGAGGAGCTTGTAAAGACTTCCTATCATATTTTCGTGAAATATTTAACGAATTTATTGGCATGCCGCTCCGGGAATTTGTCACCTTTGGCGTGCCGGGTGCATAGAGTAATAGTAAACCGAATGGTATGTGGAGGGATTTGAAATGATAGACACAAATGACCTGATGCGCAGGCTGATGGCGCAGAGCGGAGGGCAGGAAGCGATTGCGAAATTACAGCGTACCTTGCAGGCAGGCAGCGGGCAGGAGCTGGCCAAACAGATCGACCCCGCGACGGCGTCCCGCATCGAACGTGCTGCACAGGCCGCACAGACAGGCGACAAAGCCGCGGCGCAGGCCGTGCTGCGCGAAATTCTAGCGACGCCCGAGGGTGCGGCGCTTGTCGCCCAGCTTGGACGAATTTTCGGAAAATGAGGTGGAAACCATGGAAGATATGCTGTCCCAGATCCTGAATGATCCGGAAAAGCTGCAAAGCGCAATCTCGATGGCGTCCTCCATGCTCGGCGGAAACATTCCGGCCGCGGAAAAAGGCGAACCGGCCGCGCCTGCGGCCGGGCTGTCCGGTTTGCCGGTCGGGCAGCCGGGCAGCGGAGGGAACGGCGTGTATGACCCGTCTGCCGAACTGATGCAGAAGGCCATGCCGGTGCTGGCCGAAATCGCAAAAAGCGGACACGACGCGGTCAGCCGCGAAAAGCTGAACTTGCTGAACGCTGTCAAACCGTTTGTGACCGACGGCGTTGGCGCACAGATCGACCATGGCCTGCGGCTGGTCAGCATTGCGCGCATGGCACGCGCCGCGATGAAGCAGTTCGGCACGAATTCCGGGCAGGATGGGGAGGGAAGCCATGTATAACCGGTACTTAACCGCCGCCCAGCAGCAGCGGCCGCCCGAACCGCCGCCGCGCGTTGAGCGCGAGCCTGCGGCCGGCTGCGGATACGAACCGCACGAGCAGGTATCGCCGGTCGGCGGGCTGCTCGGCTCGCTCAGCCAGCGGCTGGCCGATTTCCGGCTGGACGCGGACACCCTTGTGGTACTCGCGGTGGTGTGGTTCGTGCTGGGCGATCAGGACGGCGAAATGGACACCGAACTGCTTGCCTTGCTCGTGGTGTTACTGCTGCTTGGCATCTAACAGCGCGCTGGCCGCGTCGGAGAGCGCACCATATTCGTCGAGGCTGAGCCGCTCGCCGCGCACCCGTTCATCCAGCCCGCATGAGGCGATCAGGGACAGGATGTCCGCCTTGTCCAAACGGCCGCCGAAAGCGGGCTGGATGGCGTTGACGAGCGTTTTGCGGCGCTGGTTGAAGGCCGCACGCACGATGGCGAAAAACAGCTTTTCATCGCGCACCGTGACCGCCGGGGTTTCGCGCGGGGTCAGGCGGATGACCGCCGAATCGACCTTGGGCTGGGGGACAAAGCACCCGGCCGGCACGTCGAACAGGATGCGTGCGTCGGCGTGGTACTGCACATAGATGGAAAACGCGCTGTAATCGGACGAGCCGGACGCGGCGCAGATACGTTTTGCGACCTCCTTCTGCACCATGACGGTCACGCCGGAAAAGGCGCGGCTGTCGAGCAGAGCCGAAATGGCGGGCGTGGTGATATAATAGGGCAGATTGGCGCAGGCGTAGACCTTTTTCTCGCCGAATTTCTCCCGGCAGACGGCTGCAAGGTCGGTTTTGAGCACGTCGCCGTGCATAACTTCGACGTTGTCACAGCCCGCGAGGGTTTCCTCGAGCACCGGAAACAGCGCACGGTCCAGCTCGATGGCAACCACGCGCTCCGCGACCTTGGACAGCTCGTTCGTCAGGCAGCCCATGCCCGGGCCGACCTCGAGCGCACAGCTGGTTTTGTCCGCGCCGCATTCGGCTGCGATGCGCTCGGGTACCCACTGCGCGGTCAGAAAGTTCTGGCCGAGTGATTTGGAAAAATGAAAGCCGTGCCGCCCGAGCACGTCCTTAATAACATGGATATCGCAAAGTCCCATAAAGACCTCCAGATCATAGTTTTTTGTAAATATCATTATAGCACAGGCTGCAGATTCCGAAAAGGCAGTGCGGAAAAGATTCACTTGCATTCGGTTTTATCATATGATAAAATAAAGGCGAGCAATGAGGCGCGGCAGCAAAGACTGCGGCGCTTTTTTTCATAAAGACCGTTATACTTTGGAAAGGATAATGCATATGCAAGGAACGTGGACGGTTGCCGCACCGCTGCGCATTGTGCGGGACGGCAGCAAGCTGTTTGGCCCGGGCATTGCCGCGCTGCTGTCCGGCGTGGCCGAAACCGGCTCCATTCGGCGCACGGCGGCCGCGATGGGCATGAGCTACAACAAGGCATGGAATATTCTTCGCGCGTGCGAAAACGAGCTGGGTTTTGCGCTGCTCGACCGGCAGACGGGCGGGGCGCACGGCGGCGGCGCACGGCTGACCGAACAGGGCGCGGATATGCTGGCGCGGTATGAAGCGTTTGAGGGCGAAGCGCGCGCGGCGCTGGAGACCCTGCTGCACAAACATTTTGGAGGCGAACCCTATGGCGGATGAAATTCAGTTTTGCCGGGGCGGCGGCTGTACGGCCAAGCTCGGCCCGGCGGCGCTCAGCCGGGTGCTCGAAAAGCTGCCGCGTCCGACCGACCCGGGGCTGCTGATCGGTGCGGAGTCGAGCGACGACGCGGCGGTGTACAAGCTGACCGATGACCTTGCCATTGTGCAGACGCTCGATTTTTTCCCGCCTATGGTCGAGGATCCGTATACCTTCGGCCAGATCGCGGCCACCAATGCCCTCAGCGATGTGTACGCGATGGGCGGACGGGTTGTGACCGCGCTCAACATCGTCTGTTTCCCGGAAAGCTGGGATTTGAACATTCTTGGGCGCATTTTGCAGGGCGGCAGTGATAAAGTGATCGAGGCAGGCGGCTCGCTCGCGGGCGGGCATTCGATTGCCGACAGCGAGGTAAAATACGGCCTGTCCGTGACCGGCGTGGTGCATCCGGACAGAATCCGACCGAACAACGGCGGCCATGTGGGCGACAAGCTGCTGCTGACCAAGCCGCTCGGTGTGGGGCTGACCTGCACAGCCGCGCGCGTGGGCGAAAGCGAGGGGCTTCCGGACGCGGTGCGCAGCATGACCACACTCAACCGCTACGCCGCTGAGGCGGCTGACCGGTACGAAATCCACGCCTGTACCGATGTGACCGGCTTCGGGCTGGCCGGACATCTGCATGAGATGCTGCGGCCCGATCTGTCGGCGCGCATTCACGCGGACGCGCTGCCCAAGCTGCCCGGGGTGCGGCACTTTGCCGAGGAATTTTACCTGACCGCGGCCGCGCAGCGCAACCGCAACGCGGCGAATGGGCGTGTCCGGTTCCACGGCGCGGATTTTGCCACCGAAGAACTGGTTTTTGACCCGCAGACCTCGGGCGGACTGCTGTTTGCGGTCGCAGCGGCGGATGCGGATGCGCTGCTGCGCGATGTGCGGGCGCTCGGCCTGCCGTGCGGCGTGATCGGGGAACTGATGCCGCGCGTGGACACCGAAATCATCATCGAAGGAACGATTTAATTGACAGGAGGTTTTTTGTTATGGCAACGATTGTAGACGCACGGGGCAAGGCCTGCCCGCAGCCGGTCATCGACACCAAAAACGCACTGAAGGAACATGGCGCACCGGTCATCACGCTGGTAGACAACGATATTGCGCGGCAGAATGTGGAGAAAATGGCGGCACAGATGGGGCTTTCGGCGGCTTCGGACACCACCGAGGACGGCGCGTACCGCATCGTCATCCAGCCGGTCAGCGCGGATGTGCTGGGCAGTGTGCTCGGCGGCGGCACGGCTCCGGCTGCAAGCGGCAATATGCGCCCGGAAATGCAGCCCTGTCCGGTTTGTGAGCCGATGGATTTCGCGCCCGCCGCAGGGCCGACCGTGGTGGTGCTGTCGTCGAACTGCATGGGCAGCGGCGATGATACGCTGGGCGCGGCGCTGATGAAGGGCTTTGTATACGCCCTGACCCAGCTCGACAACGCGCCGGATACCGTACTGCTGTACAACGGCGGCGCCAAGCTGTCCACTGAGGGCGCGGAGACGGTGGCCGACCTGCGCACACTGGCCGAAAACGGTACCGAAGTGCTGACCTGCGGCACCTGCCTGAATCACTACGGCCTGACTGACCAGCTGGCGGTCGGTGAAGT
>JBJDZO010000130.1:0-3315 GCA_051868095.1 Butyricicoccus sp.
GCGAATTTCTAGCCCTATTTTTCATCAGCGCGCATACAGATTGACATCCCACGCCGGGACATATGGATGATGCCGCAGGTATAACTCGTAGGCAGGATTCAGTTCGTGCACCAGAAGCGGCAGCGCAAAAAGATCCTCGTTGCGGTGATAGCAGGCCACATTCAGACGTGGTTTCCAGTGTGCGATGGTCTGTGCCGCGCCGCGCAGTGCCTCATGCTCGGCGCCTTCCACATCCAGTTTCAGCATGGTGCAGGGCGCACCCTCCAGCACGCTGTCCACTGCGCGCATCTGCGTTTCTACACCCTTACCGGAAAGTCTGGAATTGCGTCCTGCCTTGGCCGCGAAGGTTTTCACGCAGTCACAGTCCCATGCGCCCGCCTGTTCCAGCGTAATATTCCCCGAAAGTGTCTCTGTAAAGGCTTTAAGCTTTCTAAAATTTCGACGATCTGGTTCCAGTGCAGTGATCGAGGAAAACGCACCGCCGGTATAACCAAGCAATTCGCGAATTGTATCGCCATTATACGCACCTAAATCGACAAAATATTCGTTTTGATGCGGTTTTAAGATTTCTGTAAAGGTTTTGTCCTTGTCATCTTCTCCATCCCGCAGATAGTGCAGTTTTCCGGTCAGTTTAAAGCAGATCATATCATCCAGCACTTTGCGCGAGCGTTCATCGGACAGCAAAGCCGCCACGGCATCCAGTTCTGTCGCATGTGCGCGCGCAAACGCCAGATCGAACAGCCCGTCTCCTGCCACTGGTACATCCGGAGCAACGACATCGAACCGTGCATCCAAATCGTACATTTTTTGCAGCACCTCCGGGCGCTGGCTGGCAAAAGACAGCACGATCACGAGCTCTTCTCCGAAGCATTCGACCGTCTGCGCCAGCGTGCGCACCGGAAACCCGGCGAAACTGTGACCCCGTACAAATTCATCGCTGGCAAACACACCGGAAGCCTTGATCCCATGGGCCGCAAACTGCCGCAGAATCTTATCCGCGCCGTCGCCCATCCCGTACAGGACAATCGGGCGCGTCTCCTGCGCAAGCCGATCCCATACGGTTTGCCCAATCGTCTTCCATTCCATCTGCATTCCCTCTCATTTCCACCGTACCGCCGGTATTTCTTATCATTTTCATCTATTATAGCGGCTTTTTCCCCTGCTGTAAAGGGAGATTCCTTGTGGAAAAAGGTTTTCCGGAATGTGCAGTTCAGGCATTGCGATTTTCCGGGTTTTCCCCTATAATAGAGATAGAAATTTTAAATGGATGAGGAGAATGCCGTTATGCCAACGCCCAACAAAATTCTGGAACTGGACAAGGAGCATCTCCGTGAAATTGACGGCGTCGTTCTGGACCAAGACAGCTATGCCCGTCACGCCGCCCCGCCGGAAGCACCTGCCCCGTCTGCCCCTGCCCTCCCCATAGAAGAAACTCCCGAACCTGCTGCGCCGCAGGCCGAAGAGACTCCTTCCGCTGCGCCCGCGCCAGTCTTTGTCGTCGATCCGGTACACGTTGGCTGGTATCAGCCCGCAGAGCCGGAAGCAGTCAGCTATCCCATTATGGCGGGTGCGATGGCTCCTACAGAGGCCGCAGTGCAGATGCCGGTCATGTATTTTAGTGGTTCGGGCTCTGGCTCGTATTTGTCCTCTTATCTCACTTCGTTTTTAACATCTTGGATGACTTCCTACCGCTATGGTTCCGGTTCGTGGATCACGTCATGGCTGTACGGGTCGGGCTGGATGTACGGTTCCGGCAGCATGCATTCTTCCGCCGGGCTGCCGGGCGGCTTCGGACTGGAGCTGATTTAAATGCGTGCTTTTCATTCCAATTGGACCGCCCCGTTTTTTGCACGCAATCCGCATGCGGAATACGCTGTGGAGCCGTTCGAGCTGCTGACCACCGCACTGTCCGCGCTCAGTTGGCAGCGCTGCGGCGGCACCATCTCCATGCTCTGCGACAGTCCAGCCGCCGCGTATTATCGCGCTTGCGGCTTGGAAGAACTGTGGGATGGCGGCATCCAAATTGTGTTGGATGATATCCCACAGGAAATCAATCCCTGCATTTTCTGGGCTGCGGGCAAGCTGTTCGCGCTGCGGACTTTCGGCGCGCCCTGCGTGATGCTGGACACCGATTTCATCGTCTGGAAGCCCCTCGCTCCGTTACTGGAGGGCGTATCGCTCGCCGCTATTCACCGTGAGGATATCCTGCCGGACATTTATCCCGATGTGCACGCCTTTCCGGCGGCATCCGGTTTTGATTTCTCCGGTCTGGACTGGTCGGTCAAACCGGCTAATACCGCGCTTTCGTGGTTTGGCGACGCGGATTTTGTCGAAAAATATACCGCCCGCGCCATCGAATTCATGCGCTGCTGCAAACAGGCGGACAATCCTCTGACCTATATGGTTTTTGCCGAGCAACGGCTTCTTGCCATGCTGGCACAAGCCCAAGGTGTCCCGCTGCACGCACTGTCCGATCTTCCTGCTCTGTTCACCTCCGGACAGCAGTATTTTACTCATGTCTGGGGCTTCAAACAGCAGATGCGGGACAATCCGGCGCTTTATGCCGGTTTCTGCAAACGCTGTGCAGCACGCCTGCAAACAGATTTCCCGGAATGGGCTGCCGTTCTGGCACGCATTCCCTCCCTTTCCCCGTATTTTTCCTGAAGCTCAGCGGCAGATTTCTGCCGCTTTTTCTTTTCTGAAAAGCGGTGTTGCCCTTGTTTTTCGGAAGGAAATCTGTTATTCTATAAATTGAAAAAATATAACATGCAGAACTTATTTTTTACAAACCTTTCGGAGGATTTTCATGCTTCTTAATCTGATTCTGGGCGGCAATCTACGCGCATTGCTGATTGGCACACTGCTGGGCATTCCCGCTGTTCTGATCTGTCTGTCGTTCCATGAGGCCGCGCACGGACTGGCTGCTTATCTGATGGGCGACCGCACCGCGCAGGCCTCCGGCCGTTTGACGCTCGACCCGCTCGCGCATATCGACCCCTGGGGCTTTGTGTGCATGCTGCTGCTCGGCTTCGGCTGGGCGCGCCCGGTGCCGGTCAACGTTTCGCAGTTCAAAAACCGCCGACTTGGCATGGGCGTCACCGCCGCGGCTGGTCCGTTGTCCAACATTTTGCTGGGCTTTTTCGGCTATTTCGCTGCCGCGCTGATTCTGTATAAATTCTACCCATTTTCTAGCTTCGTGCAGATCCTGTTTATGTTTTTCTCGTATATCGGCTCACTTTCGGTCGGCCTTGCCATGTTTAACCTACTTCCGGTTCATCCGCTGGATGGATCCCGTATTTTGGATGCAATTCTGCC
>JBJDZO010000131.1:0-14564 GCA_051868095.1 Butyricicoccus sp.
TAGGATAGATAGGATAGTGAAAAAAACGGAGGCTGGATAAAGAATGATAGGATTGGGTACGGCAATCAACGTGGGCGGCGTCATCGTCGGCGGACTGGCCGGTTTGCTGTTCGGCAAACGGCTGACCCCGCGCTTTCAGGATACCATGATCCATGCGCTCGGCGTCTGCACCATGTTTGTCGGCATCGGCGGCGCGATTGAGAAAATGATGACCGTTTCGGACGGACATCTGGTGAGCGGCGGCACGATCATGATCGTGATCTGCTTTGCGCTCGGCTCGCTGCTCGGCGAAGCGATCAATATAGAACTGCGCATCGAGCAGTTCGGCGAATGGATTAAGCGCAGAACCGGCAACAGCGGCGACAACCGCTTTGTTGATGCCTTTGTCACAACGTCGCTGACCATCTGTATCGGCGCTATGGCAGTGGTCGGGTCGATTCAGGACGGCCTGACAGGCGATTACTCCATGCTTGCGCTCAAGGCGACTCTCGACCTGTTAATCGTGTGCGTCATGGCCGCATCGCTCGGCAAGGGCTGCGTTTTTGCAGCCATCCCGGTCGGACTGTTTCAGGGGTCGATCACCCTGCTCGCGCAGTTTATCCAGCCGATCATGACCGAAACCGCGCTTTCCAACCTGTCGCTGACCGGTTCTATCCTGATTTTCTGTGTAGGATACAATCTGATCCACGAAAAAACCTTCAAACCCGCCAACATGCTCCCGGCGATTGTCGTCGCGGTCATCTGGGCGCTGGTACCGCAGTAAAAAAAACGAGCCGGAAGGAAAATTCCGGCTCGTTTTCTGCTTTTTACTTGATTACCGCGAGCAGTTCGCCTGCCTGTACGGCGGTGTTTTCCTTCGCAAGCAGCTTGTCCACGCGGCCCGCAATGCGCGCCACCACCGAGGTCTCCATCTTCATGGCTTCGATAATAAGCACGACCTGATTCTGCTCGACCATATCGCCCTCATGCACCAGCACACGGGAGACCATGCCGGGCATAGGCGCACCGATCTGTGCCTTGTCCTCCGGATCGGCCAGCGGCGTGCGCTGAGCCGCTTCCTTCTCCTGCAAAACGTCCGGCACCGCGACATCGCGCCGCATGCCGTTCAGCTCGAACAGAACGCTGCGCGTGCCGTCGTCGTTGTGGTCGCCCAGACCAAGATACTTGACCGCCAGCGTTTTACCGTCCTCGATGTTGATCTGATTGGTTTCACCGAGCGCCATGCCGTTGAAGAACACATGGCTGCCCATGCGGGTAATGTAGCCGTACTCCTTGCGGTGGCGGCAGAACTCCTCGACCACCTTGGGGTACAGACACCACGAAATGACCGTGCGTTCTCTCGCGTTCGGCAGGAAGCGTTCCACCTCGCGCCGCGCTGCGGCAAAGTCCACCGGCGGCAGCAGCTCGCCCGGACGGCAGGTAATCGGCTCCTCACCCTTAAGCACCAGCTTTTGCAGTTCCTGTGGGAAGCCGCCCGCCGGCTGACCCATCATACCCTTGAAATACGACACCACGGAATCCGGGAAGGTCAGCGCCTCGCCCTTTTCGAGAATGTTTTCGGGCGTAAGCTGGTTCTGCACCATGAAAATCGCCAGATCACCCACCATTTTGGACGACGGCGTCACCTTGATGATGTCGCCCAGCATCTGATTGACCACAATGTACATTTCGCGCACGGCCTCAAACTGCGCGCCGAGACCAACCGCGGTCACCTGCGATTTGAGGTTGGTGTACTGGCCGCCGGGCATCTCGTAGCGGTAAATATCGGTCGAAGGCGCCTTCATGCCGTGGTCAAAGGACGCATAGCGCAGACGGACATCCGCCCAGTAATCGCTCAGCGTCTGCAGGCGGGCCGGGTCCAAACCAGTGTCGCGTTCCTGCCCGGCGAGCGCCGCCACGACCGCGTTCATGGACGGCTGGCTGGTGATCGACGACAGCGAATCAATCGCCGTATCCACGATGTCCACGCCCGCTTCGGCTGCCATCAGCAGCGCGGCGACCTGATTTCCTGAGGTATCGTGCGTGTGCAGATGAATCGGCAGGCCGACCTCATTCTTGAGCGCCGTGACCAGCTTCTTGGCCGCATACGGCCGCAGCAGACCGGACATGTCCTTGATGCACAGGATGTGCGCACCGCGTTTTTCGATTTCTTTTGCCAGATTTACATAATAATTCAGCGAATATTTGTCGCGTTTGGGGTCGAGAATGTTGCCGGTGTAGCAGATTGCGGCCTCGCACAGCTTGCCCTGGTTCAGCACTTCATCCATGGCGATTTCCATGCCAGGCAGCCAGTTGAGCGAATCAAACACGCGGAACACATCGATGCCCGCCTGTGCAGCCTCACGCACGAACGCACGCACGAGGTTGTCCGGATAGTTGGCGTAACCGACCAGACTGGAGCCGCGCAGCAGCATCTGGAACGGGATATTCGGGATTTTTTCGCGCAGCAGCTCCAGCCGTTCCCACGGCGATTCATGCAGAAAGCGATATGCGGTGTCGAAGGTTGCGCCGCCCCACATCTCGAGCGAGAAGCATCCGTTCAGCGCTTCGGCGGTGCCCTCGGCAGCGTTCAGCATGTCGCGGGTACGCATGCGCGTGGACAGCAGCGACTGGTGCGCATCGCGCATGGTCGTATCGGTCAGGAGAAGGCGTTTTTCGCCCAGCACATATTCTTTCACCGCGTCCGGCCCTTCGCGGTCAAGCAGCTGCTTAAGTCCCTCGCATTCGGGCGGTGTGTGCTCGTAGGGCGGGAAGCGCGGCACGTCATACTGCGCACGCTCGGCCGACGGGTTTTTGACCTGAATTTCCGCGATATAGCGCAGCACCTTGGTTGCACGGTCACGACCCTCCTCGAAGTCAAACAGTTCGGGGGTTTCGTCGATGAACTTGGTATGACAGGAACCGGCGCGGAAGGTCGGATGCTGCAAAATGTTGGTCAGGAACGGCATATTGGTCTTGACGCCGCGGATGTGCTCCTCGCTGATCGCGCGCAGCATCTTCTGGCACAGGCCGTCAAAGGTGTGGTCGTGGCAGGTAATTTTGACGAGCAGCGAGTCATAATACGGTGAAATCACCGCGCCCGCATAGGTGTTGCCGCCGTCCAGACGCACGCCGTGGCCGCCGCTCGAACGGTAGGACGTAATTTTACCGGTATCCGGCAGAAAGTTGTTTTTCGGGTCCTCGGTTGTGATGCGGCACTGCATCGCGTAGCCGCGCGGCCGGATATCCGCCTGCGACTCGATGCCAATGACGTCATCGGACAGCGCGTAACCCTCGGCAATCAGAATCTGCGAACGCACGAGATCGATGCCGGTCAATTCCTCTGTAACCGTGTGCTCGACCTGAATGCGCGGGTTCATCTCGATGAAATAATGGTTTCCGTCCCGGTCGACGAGAAATTCAATCGTGCCCGCCGAGACATAGCCGACATGCTTTGCAATCTTGACCGCGTCAGCATACAGGCGTTCCCGGACGCGCCGCGGCACGCTCCACGCAGGTGCAAACTCGACCACCTTCTGATAGCGCCGCTGCAAAGAGCAGTCGCGCTCGTACAGGTGCACAATGTTGCCGTAGCGGTCGCCCAGCACCTGTACCTCGATATGTTTTGGCTCGACGAGGAATTTCTCAATGAAGATATCCTCGTTGCCGAAGGCCTTCTGCGCTTCGTTCTTGACCATGCGGAAATTGGTGCGGATATCGTCGGCGTTGTCACAGCGGCGCATACCGCGGCCGCCGCCGCCCCCGGCCGCCTTGAGCAGCACCGGATAGCCGTATGCCTCCGCGAGCTGAATGGCGTCGTTTTCATCGGTCAGCGGCCGCGGCGAACCCGGAATCGTCGGCACCCCGCAGGCCGCCGCGATGGTTTTGGCGGTCAGCTTGTCGCCCATCTGCTCCAGAATCGTGTGGGACGGGCCGATGAACGTGATGCCCGCTTCCTCACAGGCGCGCGCAAACTCGGCGTTTTCGGACAGGAACCCATAACCCGGATGAATCGCGTCCACCTGCCGGCGTTTGGCAAGATCGATGATGGCCGGGATGTCCAGATACGCGGCCAGCGGGCTTTTGTTCTGACCGATCAGATAGGCTTCGTCGGCGCGTGTGCGGTACAGACTATAAGTATCTTCTTCCGAATAAATGGCCACGGTGCGCAGATTCAGGTCATAGCAGGCGCGGAATATGCGCTGCGCAATTTCGCCGCGGTTGGCGACGAGGACTTTCTTAAACTTGCGGCTTTCCATATGTAGGTCCATCCTTTCCTCAAATCTCTTCAGAAAGCCAGAATGCAGCCGACTTGCCTGCCTGCTGCATTCTGACCGTGATAAATTGGCGGTGAACTGCCTTTGATTCTATTATACACATTCTCAGCAGCTCTTGTATGCATTTTCTCGCCTCCTTTTTGCAGTTCTACAAAAATCACAAAAAGAGAGCGGACAGTAAAATCCAGTTTCACCGTCCGCTCTCTCTTCTGTAAGATTTCAGGAGCTGTATGCTCGCTGTTTTCTTTGAAACAACAGTTTGAATTCCGTATTTTTCCGGCAAAAAATCCGCAATCAGATCAATTATTGATCCTTTTCAATCCGTTCCTTGTTAATTTCCATCCATATGTCACAATTTTCAATACCGAGCTTTTCCGGATTGAAATACGGCTCCTCAACGCCGTTCTTCCGCTGCTCCATATAGTCGTTGTACACCTTGATGACGGTCGGGAACAGGAAGATCAGCGCAATACCGTTGATCCATGCCATGAGACCAAACATTACTTCGCTGATCGCCCATGCAGTGGACGCAGTCACGTTTGCCCATACAAAGAACAGGATCGGCATGACAATACGGGTGACCCAAATCAGCTTGTTGCGGGTTTCTTGCGGAATCTTGCGGAACAGGTAAGCCAGACCGGACTCACCCTCGTAATAGTAAGCGATGCAGGTCGAGTATGCGAAGCAGGTCAGCGCAAGGGCGATGATCGCGCCGCCGATACCCGGAAGAGCCGTGTTGGCCGCTTCCTGTACCCAAACAACGCCCGCGGTGTTGGTGGCTGCCTGTGCTGTCATAACGGCCGAACCTTCGCCGATGTGCATGAAGGTCGTGCTATCCGGGCCGAGGACGTTGAAGCAGTCGGTAACCAGCGCCATGATGCCCGAGCAGAAGCATACGGTAACGTCAATGTATACCGAGAATGCGTTGACCAGACCCTGTGTTGCCGGGTGAGCAGTTTCCGCAGCTGCTGCGGACGGAGGGGTTTCACCAAAGCCGGAACCGGACGAGTTGACCGCACGCTTGACGCCGTAAGAGAATGCGCCGCCGATCATGCCGCCAAAGATTGCATGGCTGTTGAACGCGCTGCCAACCATCATTGCAATCGTAGAGGGAATCGCGCTGGCATTCGAAACCAGAACAATGATGGTAATCAACAGATAACCGATGGTCATAAACGGGACGATAATGGTCGAAAACTTTGCAATACGGCGCACGCCGCCCGAGATAACGAGGAACAGCAGAACAGCAACCACTGCGCCCGAAACCGCATGGCTGATGCCGAAGCTGTTTTCAAACGCCATGGCGATGTTGTTGGCGCTCGGACCGGTTACGAGCAGCGGAACGCCGATGGTTGCCATGAGTGCAAAGATGATGGCAAGCGCCTTGCCGAGACCCTTCCAGCGAATGCCGTTTTCCATGTAGAAATATGGGCCGCCGCGGTACTGACCATCCTGACGGACCTTATAAATCTGGCCGAGGCTGTTTTCTGCGTAAGCAATTGCCGAAGTCACCAGCGCGGTGATCAGCATCCAGAACACGGCACCGGGGCCGCCGTACATGATCGCAACCATGACGCCGCCGATGTTGCCGACCGCAACGCGGTACGCCGCAACCGAACAGAAGGTTTCAAACGGAGAAATACCTTCCTGTGAGCCGCCGCCCGATGTCAGCAGTTTCCACTGCAATTTCGCCTTTGTGACGTTGCCAAACTTCATCGCCACGCAATAGCAGATACTCAAAACGAATACCAACACGATCAGTGGGGTTGCCCACAGCATATTGTCGATTTTCATAATCCAACCTGCAAATGTCATTTTCTTTTCTCCTTTCTACTCGCCGTACCGGCAGCCGGTACGGTCGTTGCCGCCCCACGCGGCGGCTGTCTTCCCCCGGAGAACATGTTCTTTCCTTTTCCTTCATGATACCATGAAATGTGCCATTATACCGGGATAATTATTCTCCAGCGAACAAAAGACAAATATTTCACACCTGTATTTTCTGCTCAGAATGAAAACTCTTCCTGTTGTTTCAAAATAGGGAATTTATCTGTCTTCAGCGGCCCTTGATGCCGATATCAAGTACCTCGTGCATGTACTGGATGCTCTTGCGCATCGCCTTGATTTCTTCGATGCGGCCGTCCTCGATGGAGTAGCCCGACAGCGGCAGCTCAATTTCCAGATCGATGGTATCCAGTTCCTCCGGCGCCTTCTCGCGCAGGATCTTCATGACCTCGACAACGTCTACATCGCCATCCCCGATGGCGCAGCCCAGCGAATGCGTGCCATCCGGATCAGCAAACACGCGGTTGTCGCAGAAATGCACGCAGTAGCAGTACGGCGCCATCTTGTCGATGCAGTCCCGGATGCCTTCGGCCATCATCAGCGAGTTGATGGTATCGCAGCACGCGCCGATCAGCGGATGATTGAGCTGTTCAACCATCCAGATGACCTCGTCGGCAAACAGATCGCAGTGGTTCTCAATGGCAATTTTCATGCCGTATTTTTCGATTGTCGGAATGTTGCGTTTGAAATCCATCACGATTTTAGCCATCTGTATCATCGCTTCGGGGCACATGCAGGCATGGGACAGCGGATGCGGATGCTCCACGTCGGTGCTGTACTTGACCAGCTTGCAGCCGAGCTTGTGTGCGATTTCGAGCGACTCCTCAATGGTGCAGTTGACGCGCGGGTCAGACGGCGCATTGAAGGAAATATTCAGTTCCAGATCAAGGCCGAGTCTTTCCGCTTTTTCCTTGACTGCAGCCAGATGCTCGTCGGAAAGGTCGTCATCCAGATCCACAAGCGTCATATGGATGACCTCAATTCCCTCCTCCACACACATGTCCATCAGCTTGTCGAGATTGATGACCTTTTCAAACTCAAAAGTCTTGCCCTCGCTCTGGAAGCCCCAGCTCTCGCCCAGGCCGCTCAGGTGCAAGGTGTAAGTGTGCATGCCGAGCTTAAACTTGCGGTTTGCGTTTTTTGCAGTAATCATGGTCTTTTCTCTCCTTATTTTTTTGAGGTCTGGCCTCTTTTCTCCTTATTTTCAGACGATCTTCCGGAAGCAGGGACACTCCCGGTACGCCTTCGGCGTCATACCTGTGATGTTGTGGAATGCGCGGGTAAACGTCGAATTGCTGCTGTACCCGACCATCACAGCGATTTCCATGACGCTGAAATTGGTGCTGGTCAGCAGTTCCTTTGCACGGTTGATGCGGATGCAGCGCAGGTACAGACTCGGTGAAAAGCCGGTCTGCTGCTTGAACCAGTCACTGTAATAGGTAACGTTGTAATTTTCGATTTTGGCCAGCTGATTGACCGTAATCGGCAGATGATAGCATTCGCTGATGTAGCGGATGGACGGCGCCGCGCAGTTTTCCATCAGCTTGCTGTACAGGTAGCTGTACAGATACCGCACCGATTTGCTGTTCGGATTCTGCTTGAGTTCGGCCTGAATCAGCTCCACGAGCTGCATGATCTGCCCGCGCATGGACAGAATCAGCGGATAAGATAACAGCACGGCGTCCTGCTGTTCGGACATGTCCTCGGACAGATTGAGTACGAGCAGCTTGCCCTGATAGTTGCACTGATGCACCATGCCTGCCGGAACAAAGCACAGCTCCTGCGGCGTGACCTCGTATTCGGCCTCCCCGACCTGAATTTTCATCGTTTCCTGCAGCGGTACCAGAATCTGCGGATATGCATGCGTGTGTGCGCCGCTGCACTCGTGATAAATATGAATGTCTACTTTCTGGCTCATAGCGATTCCTCCCCGCGGAATATTCAGATCGTTTTCTTGACGTACTGCCGCACGATCTCACGGCAGCGTTCCATGGCCTCGGCTGTCGGGGCGCAGACCCCTTCAAGCGGATACGGCCGCCCGAGTTTTTGATAAGTTGCGGTTCCAAGACGGTGATACGGCAGAAGCTGCACATGATCCAGCCGTTTCAGTCCGGCACAGAATTCGCCGATTTTGCGCATTTCCTCCTCGGAATCGTTCACGCCCGGAATCACCGGCGTGCGGATCACCAGCCGGAAATTTCCTTCCGCGTCGTTGGTCTTTTGCAGGTTCTGCAAAATCAGCGCATTGTCCACGCCGCAGTATTTTTTGTGCGCGTCCGCGGTGATCATCTTGATGTCGGCGTAAATCGTGTTGACGTGCGGCAGCATGGGTTCGATATTCTCCCACGGCCCGAAGAAACAGGTCTCAATCGCCGTGTTGAAGCACTCCCGGCGGCAGTTTTTGAGCAGCGCGCGCGTAAATTCCGGCTGCGCCAAAACCTCCCCGCCCGACAGCGTGATACCGCCCGTCGAAATGAAGAAAAACAGCGAATCCTTGCGCACCTCGCGCATCACTTCTTCCACTGTCATCAGTGTGCCGTAGGTTTTTTCATCGGTTCGTTCGATGCCGAACGACTGGCTTTCGGGGGTGGAGCACCACTGGCAGCGCAGCGGACAGCCTTTCAGAAATACCACCGTGCGGAACCCCTCGCCGTCGTGAATCGAGGATCGCTCGATGCGAAGCACCATACCCTGCCGGTCTTTTTCCAATGTCTCCATGCGCCCCGCGCCTCCTTTGGTTATTTTAGATTTCGTCGTCGGATGTTTTCCAGCCGTATCGCCACAGGCCGATTGCCGCCGAACTCATGCCAATCAGTTCACACAATGCGCCCGACCATGAACCGGCGAAAATCGTATACGCCAGCCACGTCGGCCCTGCGCCGAACAATTTGCCGAGCCGGATAACCTTTGCCCGGCCTGACCAGGTTGTCCAGATGACTACCATAATCGAAATCATGGTGCACAGACTGGGAATCGGATCCCATGTCAGCAGACAGGCGGCAATCAGCAGCGCGGACAGGCACCATTTCCAGCCCTTCCAATCGGCCCAGCGTGACCCGCGGAAACCACAGATCAGGCCGTTCAGCGCACAGATTGTGATGGTCGCGCAGCCACTGTATGAGCCGAGCATCAGATAATGCACGATGTAGATGGTATCTCCCGCCATTTTGCACAGGATCAGCAGACGGCTGTTTTTGATCTGGTAACTGCCGATGCAGAACGCCATAGCGACAAAGCCGACGAGCTGAGCAAATATGTAATACATGCTTTTTGTTGTATCTTAGAGATGCCCTCCGCGCTGGATTTCTCCCGCGCGGAGGCTCCGTTTTCGTTTAGCCGCAGCAGCCGCAGCCGGTCCAGCTGCTGATTTCGGTGCGTCCGATGATCTCGTCCTGCGTCTCCTTGCCCAGCTCGACAAAGAACGCGGTGTAGCCTGCCACGCGAATCAGCAGGTCGCGGTGATCGGCCGGATTGACCTGCGCATCGAGCAGAGTGTCGCGGTCGACGACGTTCACCTGCGCGTGGTAAACGTCCAGCATGCACATGGTCTTGACCAGATTCATCATGTGTGCAATACCGGTATCGCCCTTCAGCAGCTCCGGCTCGATCTTCATGTTGAGCTGGGTGCCCTGCGTGTAGCGCGCGTGCGGAATGCGGCTGACCGACTTGAACAGCGCGGTCGGGCCGTTGACGTCAGTGCCGCCGGTTGCGCCAATGCCGTCGGTCAGCGGGGTGCCCGCGTTGCGGCCGGACGGCAGTGCGCCGACCCACTGGCCGATCGGGGTGTTGCCCGATACCGGAAGCATGCCGGTGGTCATCTTGCCGAACTTGGTGTCGTATTTCTCAAACTCGTCGATGACATAGGTGAAGACTTCCCCTACGCAGAAGTCAGCGCGCTCATCGTCGTTGCCGTACTTGGGCGCTGCCAGACACATGGCCTGAATGTCCTCATATCCCTCGAAATTGGCCGCCAGTGCGTCACAAAGCTGCTGCATGGTGATCTTTTTCTCGTCATAGACCAGATACTTGACCGCCGCGAGCGAGTTGACGATGTCCGCCTGACCGACCGTGATGACGCCGCCGCCGCAGGTGTACTTCGCCGCACCCGGCTGGCTGTAATCCTTGCCGGTCTCCATGCAGTGCTGGAAGCCGAGCGACAGCACCGGAACCGGACGATAGTTCATGGACAGGTAATCGAGCAGCTGGTTGCCCGAAACGATGACATCCACGATGTAGCTGATGTGTGCCTTGACCGCGTTGAAGAAATCGTCGAAGGTCTTGAAATTGTTCGGGTCGCCGGTCGAAATCGAAACGCGCTGGCCGGTGGTGCGGCTGATACCGTCGTTGAGCGCCAGCTCGATGACCTCGCCCATGTTGATATCCGCGATGTCGGTGTACTGCTTCATGCGGCCGGACAGGTTGGTTTCCACGCAGCCGCAGGGGTTCCAGTCCCACGCCTCGGAGAGCGGCACGCCCTTATTCTGCATCATGCGGATGCCGACGTCGTTCGAGTAAATCGCGGGCATGGTTAGACCCATGCCGATGGCTTCACAGGCCTTGTGCAGCAGGGAATCCGGGTTCTTGGACATGCTGTACGTAACCGACAGGTTCGGCTCCTTGAACTTGACGTCCATGGTCGCCTGAATCATCATGTAGGACAGTTCATTTGTTGCATCATTTCCGAACCGGTCAATGCCGCCGCAGCTGGCCTGCACGGTGATGCAGTAGCCGGCCGCGTACTGTGCGGTAACCTCATCCTGGAACAGCGACATTTCCGCGATCTTGATCCACAGGCAATCGAGCAGCTCCTGCGCGTCGTCATCGGTCAGGATGCCCGCAGCCTTGTCGGCCTTGTAGAACGGATACAGGTACTGGTCGAGACGGCCGAGGTTGTAGGACGAAGCGTTCTGCTCCATGTAGCAGGCGTACTCGTAGGACAGAATCGACTGGCAAGCTTCGTAGAAGTTGCGGGCCGGATGCTCGGGTACCCAGCGGCAAACTTCCGCAATTTTGAGGAGTTCGGCCTTGCGGGTTTCATCGGTGCACTCGGCAGCCATCGTTTCGGCCAGATCGGCGTGACGGTGCGCCAGCGTGATAATCGCGTCGCAGGCCATCAGCTCAGCCTTGTAGAAGAAGCTCTTCTCGAGATCGCCCGGCACCGCGTCATCGAGTGCTGCAAGCGCTTCTTCGGCTTCCTTACGCATGCCGCCGATGCCGACTTTGAGCAGGCGGCGCCAATCCACCGTAGTTTCACCGTAGCCGCGAACAGCCTTGCGGTCGATGAAGATGACACCGTTGTTGCGCAGGGTTTCCATATCCTTCGGAGCCATCAAGCGCCAGCGGTCCAGCACGCACTTGTTGCGCCAATAGTCGGCTACCTGCTCACGGAAGACCTTCTTGCCTTCTTCGCTCAGATAGAACGGGTCAAACGGGCGGGTGCTGATGGTATCCAGTTCCTTTTCGATGACCGAGCAGGCGCTGTCCGGGTTCAGGATGCCGCAGCGGGGCTTGAAACCAATGCCGCCGACCAGCAGCTCGTGATCCTGAATGTAAATGTCCTTCTTTTGGCACTCACGGAGATAACCGGTCGCCTTCTGGATGATCCAGGGCTGACCCTCGGTTTCCTTGAAGCCCTGCGTGACGTATGCTGCGTTGTAAACGTCCATCTCGACGCGGGTTTCGAGATACTGTTTTCTGAGCGCTTCAATGCGCTCCATGTACTTTTTTGCCATTGCTGCTTCCTCCTTATGTCTTCTTCTCTGGTCAAAGCCCCTGCGTTTGCCGGGGCCGATTTTTTCTTGCTCTGTGCCTTACTAAGAAGCAAGCCGCGTGCCAATTTGTATATTCTCACCGTTTTTTCTCAAAATTCCGCGTGTTTTTGTATGATCTGCCAAGAATGGTTTCTGCAATTTGTACAATTTGTTCGGCTCCCATTTCTTAATCGGTCCATATTCCGGAATCTTGCGCATGGATGATATCCCTGCCCAAAATCGCGGTCTTCAACTCTGCAAAGTTTTCTGCACCTTCCTTTGCAGACATGCAAAATTTTCTGCACTGCTGATAAAAAAGAACCACCAGCCTGCCATATGGCGGGTCGATGGTTCCGATCCTGCCGTTTAAAACCCCAAAAAGCATTTGCATATCCAGATATCTTCAACGGCATAAAAAATGGAGTGCAGAAAATTCTGCACTCCGCAAGTTAGGAATAGAAGGAATAAGTGAACATAGGAGGTATCCGCGCAGCCATGACCGTCATCCAGCCGTCATAGCCGCAGCGGAAATGAGGGATTTCCTGTGACGTTGCTATACGCCGGAAAGGAATTACTTGGCGGTGAATTCGCCCTCGCGCAGGTACTTCTGCAGCTGCTCGTGGGTCATGTGGCCGATATCGAGGTAATCGAGGGTCCACTTGGACTCGCCTGCCAGATCACGCTTGAGCATGGTGGAAGCCAGCAGGATCATGGAATCGATGATCGGGGTCGGAACGTTGTACTTCTTGCCGAGCTGGCTCATCAGGTAGCAGCCAACCGGTACGTCCTCGGTGATGTAACGGTTCTCGAGATCGAACGGACCATCGCCCCAGAAGTTCGGGTAGTTCTCTTCGTACGGAACTGCGAAGTCCGGGCCCATGTATTCCTTGCCGTACATGGTGGTACGGGAGAAGAAGTCCTCGTAGTTTACGGTGCACAGGCCAACTTCCATTGCAGCAGCCAGCGCCTTCTCCTCTTCCCAGAACTTCGCCTGAACCTCAGCGATTGCCGGGCATGCGCCGAATGCGTACAGCGAGTAGTCGGCCTTGTTCTTGCCCAGAACGGTGTCAAAGTTCTGCATGGTGGAAACTGCCAGAACAGTGCCCGGAACATGGATAACCGGGTTTACGTTGGACAGGTTGATGTCAATTACGGTGTTGCCTTCTACGAAGCCGTGATGGAACTCCTCGCCCTTCTTAGAGATGGTTACTTCGCCTTCTGCGTCCATGATGGCGTCGAATGCCGGGATATAGTAAGCGGAAGCCATGAAACGGTCATTGTCCTTCATCGGCAGCGCACAGCCGCGGATGGTGGTGATACGGTCCTCAACCTTGCACTCGTTGGTAACAACGCCGCCGCGGCGTACCACGCGGATGCCATACGGAGCGGTGTACCATGCGCCGACAACAACGTCCTTGGTGCAGTTCATCTCACGCATGATCTTACGGAGAACCAGCGTGCCGCAGTTATCCGGCAGAATGTGAATGACCTGGCCGTCCTCAAGCAGTGGAACCAGCTCACGGAAAATTGCTTCGTGGCCCAGAGCAACGGTAGCAACGATGATGATGCCGGCGCCCTTGACGGCCTTTGCCAGATCATCGGTTGCCAGAGCAACCTTTGCAACGCCCTTGCGCTGATAGCCGAAGAAGCTGAACTGATTGCCGCTCAGGGTAATACCGGTCTTTTCGATGTTCACAAAGTTTCTCTTTGCGAATGCCGGCTGATCCCAGATGCGAACTTCCTTGCCCGCCAGTGCGCAATCCGCCGCCATCGTCTTACCAACAGCACCGCCGCCCAGAACCGCGATCGGCATGTCCTTCAGATAACTCATGTCCATGATAATTGCCTCCTTAAAATTTTAGGGTGCCGGTTTTTTGAGGCCGGCAGAATTTTTTTGGTCGTGTTGTGGGGAAGTTCTCCCCGGCAGGCTTCCCTGTCTTCTGGCTTTATTGTAATGAATGGCGGAGGGGAAAGCTTTGCAGAAACCGCCTTGTTTTTTGCATCCTTTCAGGTAGGTCGGATATCGGCATAAAATCCGCAAAAATTTATTCCGTGCATATAAAGTAAGGCTTTCCCGGTGTTTTTTGTGCGCAAATAGCAACAGCTGATAAACTGCAAAAAAATTATGAAATCGGGCAAGGACGGCAAAGGCCGATGCGGGTATCATGGAAATCAGCAAGAGGACGAAACGCCGGCAGGGCGCTTTCCCGCACCGGATTTACCAGACCTCACGCACATATATGTAATCCAAGTGACCCAAAATCTGAACAAGGGGGCAATTTGTATGAGCAAACAAACTGCAATCATGGACGGCAACCAGGCCGCCGCATACGTTTCCTACGCCTTTACCGAAGTGGCGGGCATCTTCCCGATCACGCCTTCTTCCCCGATGGCCGAGTATGTGGACGAATGGGCCGCCAACGGTAAGAAAAACCTGTTCGGCCAGCCGGTACAGGTCGTCGAAATGCAGTCGGAGGGCGGCGCAGCCGGTACTGTGCATGGCTCGCTGCAGTCGGGCGCACTGACGACCACCTACACTGCATCGCAGGGCCTGCTGCTGATGATCCCGAACATGTACAAGATCGCCGGCGAAATGCTGCCGGGTGTGTTCCACGTTTCAGCACGCACCCTGTCCGCCCACGCGCTGTCCATCTTCGGCGACCACTCCGACGTTATGAGCGTGCGTCAGACCGGCTTCTCGATGATCGCGTCGTCC
>JBJDZO010000132.1:0-3300 GCA_051868095.1 Butyricicoccus sp.
TGGGGCAGCTCACGGCGGCGACGGACGCCGACGCCGGGTACAGTTACGCGTATACTTACGACACGGCGGGAAACATCCGCAGCGCCACGGCGCACAGGTGATGAAATTGTATTTCCTACAGAAAAAGCTCTGGAACACATGGTTCCAGAGCTTTTTGCTTGGTGCAGGGAGAGCGGGTCATTTCCCATAGTAGTATAGCCTTTTCAGCTGTTGAAGATCGTATTCGGTCCCGTGCCGGTCATTGATGATCCGGCGCACGACACTCCAGCCCCAACCGTACTCGCCGACGAGGCGCTTTAGCTCGGTACCGATTCGCTCTGCCTGAAAGGTTTCCATACCGCACAACTCCTTCAGCGTGTGAATGCTCTGCAAAAATCGAGTCAAAACGGGTCGAATCTTTATGCCACTGAAAGGAATTATATTCCACAGCAACGAAAAAAGCAAGAAAAATACAGTAACGAATCTCTAATCTTGTCTATATTTTTGCACATAAAGTGCTTATTAAGGTTCCATTTGACGGAATTTGATTGACAATGCATAGGCAAGGTGGTACTATGCTCTTCGCAGCTCGAAGCTTAACAGTGTTAACTAAAATCTTGGAGGGCTGAACATGGAGTTGCAGAAGCTGACGGAAGAATTCCTGCAAACGATCTCCTCACTCAACCGGGTCCATTGGCCGCAGGGGCTTCAGGAGAACCTGAAGGGGGAGGGATGTCTGCTGTCCTATCTCGAAAGCCACCATGGCGAGAGCACGCCAAGCGATTTGTGCACAGCGCTCGGCGTGAGCGCGCCGCGCACGGCGGCCATGCTGCGGACACTGGAGCAAAAGGGACTCCTGCAGCGCCATGCCGACGGGCGCGACAAGCGCCGCGTTGTGGTGACGATGACGGAGAACGGACGCCGAGCGGCGGCGAACCGCCGGCAGAACTTGTCCGAGCGGGTGCGCTATGCGCTGGAGCAGCTCGGCGAGCGGGATGCGCGGGAGTTTATCCGGATCCTCGACCGGATTGTGGAAATTGAGAGCCTGCAGCGAACCGTGCTGCAGGGCGTAGCCGCCCAATGGGGGACAGTGGACGGCTGACCCCGTTGGGGGAATATTTGAATCTGGCCGGCTGGCCGTTTTTTGGAGCGTTTTTCGAATGAAAAAGTATATCCGTGAGCATCGGTATGTTTTGCTGGTGCTGTATCTTCCAATTTATTTGATCTGGTTCGCGCTGGAGGAGCACTTTATCGCGTCGCCGGACATGTGCTGGGAGTCCTATATTCCGCTGGACGATCAGATTCCGTTTCTGCCGCCGTTTATTCTGGCGTATGTGTCCTGGTATCCGTTTCTGGCGCTTCCGGCAATCGTGCTGCTGGTGAAAGAGGACCGGGACGCGTTTATTCGCTATGCAGCATTTATCATTGCGGGTTTTTCCATTTCGCTGCTGATCTGCATGATCTGGCCAAACTGCCAGAACCTGCGGCCGGCAGAGGTGGACACGAGCAACCTGTTCGGATTTTTGATCCATGCGATCTATTCGGCCGACACGAATACAAACGTGCTGCCGAGCATGCATGTGGTCGGCTGTATGGCCGTCGTTTCTGCGTGCTTTGACAGCCGGTACCTGCGCAAAATGCGCATCCCCGGCCTGATCTGGGGCGTACTGATCTGCGCATCCACCGTCTTTGTCAAGCAGCACTCCATTCTGGATGTGTTTGCAGGACTGGCACTGGGGGCGATCCTCGATCTGGTGATCTATGGCGTGGCTAAGAGAAAATCGCCGATGCGCGCCAAAAGCGGGAAAAAACAGGCCGGAGCTGCGGGATAGAAAACAGACACACTTAAAAAATAGAGAAGGGTAGGAAACGGGGATGCGTGATCCGCAAAAACAGATCAAGCGGCGCAAGGATGAGTACCGGCCGAAACCGATTGTCATGGCGGTGTATTGGGTGCTGCGATTCATTGTCATCGTCTCACTGGTGCTGTCCTGCATCCGAAAGGATTATGAAAGCGCATGGGTCTGCGTGCTGGTGCTGGTTCTCTATATGCTGCCGCGCATTGTGCAGCAGAACTTCCACATTGAGCTGCCGTCTGCGCTGGAGATCATCATCCTGGTGCTGATCTTTGCCGGGGAAATCCTTGGGGAGCTGCGCAGCTATTTTATTCAGTATCCGTACTGGGATACCCTGCTGCACACCACGAGCGGCTTTGTCAGCGCGGCGTTCGGCTATTCCATGGTGGACTTACTCAACCGCAACAAGCCGCAGCACATCCAGTTGTCGCCGCTTTATCTGGCGCTGGTCTCGTTCTGCTTTTCCATGACGGTCGGCGTAATCTGGGAATTTTTCGAGTTCGGTATGGATAACTTCTTCCACATGGACATGCAGAAGGACACCGTCATCCACGCCTTTTCCTCGGTCAATCTGGATCCGACGGCCAGCAACATCCCGGTCCGTGTGGAGGACATCACAGATGTCGCGGTCAACGGCACAAGCCTTGGCTTGGGTGGGTATCTGGACATTGGCCTGTACGATACGATGGAGGATTTGTTCGTCAACTTCATCGGTGCGCTGACCTTCAGCGTCATCGGTTACTTCAGCGCGAAGTCCGGGAAGAACAGCATTGCCAAAAACTTTGTTCCGGTGGTCGTGCCGGAGGAAGCGCCTGCGTCTGAGGCGGGGCAGACGAACGCCGCGGAAGACACAACCGAAAAGAACACGGACTGAAGCAATTCAGCCCGTGTTCTTTTTAGTATCGGTACTCAAAATCGAGGTCGTAGATGCTCACGGTGTCGCCCTCCTGAACGCCCATGGTCTCCAGGCGGTCAAAGATGCCGGATTGCCGCAGCACGCGGTCGAAATACATCCGCGACTCGTAGTCGCCGAAATTGATGGTGGATATGAGACGCTGCAGCCATGGCCCCTCCACGATCCACAGATTGTCAAAGTGGCGGATTTCCACCTCGTCGCTCGTGCCGATCTCCGGCTCGGGCGGGACGTAGTCCGCTTCAAACACGATCGTGGGCGGCAGCTCGGCCAGCCGCGCGGCGGCCGCCTGCACGAGCTGCTGCGTGCCCATGTGCGCCGCAGCGCTCAGCTCGAAAAACTGGTAGCCCTTGGCCTCCACGTGCGCTTTGAGCTTTTCGATGTTCGTCCGGTCTCCGCCCAGCAGGTCGCACTTGTTTGCGGCAACGATCTGCGGCCGCGTGGCGAGAAATTCACTGTATGCGGCAAGCTCCGCATTGATCGCCTCGAAATCCTCGATGGGGTCGCGCCCCTCACTGCCGGACACGTCCACCAGATGGATCAGCAGGCGGC
>JBJDZO010000133.1:0-3290 GCA_051868095.1 Butyricicoccus sp.
CAGCAGGACACCGAGGCCGAGGACTTTATCAAGGCCATCAAGGTGGACCTGTTCGCGGACGAGGTATTCGTATTCACCCCCAAGGGCGATGTTGTCAACATGCCCGCCGGCGCGACACCGATTGATCTGGCCTACGCGATTCATTCGGCGGTCGGCAACCGCATGGTGGGCGCCAAGATTAACGGCCGCATCGCTCCGATTGACACCCAGCTCAAAAACGGCGATATCGTTGAAATTCTGACCTCCAAGGAAACCCATGGCCCGTCACGCGACTGGGTCAAGATTGTCAAGACCACCGAAGCGCGCAACAAGATCAAGCAGTGGTTCAAGAAGGAGTGCCGTGAAGAGAATATCGTGCAGGGCCGCGCCGAACTGGACCGCGAATTGCGCGCCAACCTGCTGTTCAACGGCTTCTATGAAAACGAGGACGTCCAGAAAAATACGCTGGATAAATTCTCGTACAGCTCGCTGGACGAACTGTACGCGTCTATCGGTTACGGCGGCATTACCGTCACGAAAGTACTCAATAAAATCAAGGACGACGTCCACAAGCTGCGCCGCGCACAGGAAAAAGTCGAACGCGTGCTCCAGCCGCAGCCGGCCAAGAAAACCGCCAAGAGCCAGTCGGGCGTTATTGTCGAGGGCATCGACAACTGTCTGGTCAAGTTTGCCCGCTGCTGTACCCCGATCCCGGGCGACGATATCATTGGCTTTGTCACCCGCGGCTATGGCGTATCCATTCACCGCCGCGACTGCGTGAATGTGCGCAACAGCGGCGCAAAGGACGAGGAAAACCGCTGGATCAACGTCTGGTGGGACGAAGAAGTGCTCGATCATAAGATGAACCGCTTCTCGACCGGCCTCCAGATTTCCACCCGCAACCGCATCGGCGTGCTGAGCGATGTCGCCATGCTGCTTGCGCAGGCGCATGTGAACGTACACGAGCTGTCCGCACGCGACCTCAACGACGGTTTTGGCGTCATCAACGCCATGGTCGATGTATCGGGCATTTCGCAGCTCGACAATATCATCAACCGTATCCGAAACACCAAGGGCGTGCTTGACGTAACCCGTACCGCCGACGGCACATAACAAATGGAAAGTGGAAAGTGGAGAATGGAAAATGCATTCTCTGTTTTCCGGACAGGAGGAACCTTTGAGAGCAATCATTCAGCGTGTGTCCCATGCCTCGGTGACGATTGACGGCGCAGTACGCGGCAAAATCGGCCCGGGCCTGCTGATCCTGCTCGGTGTCAGCGAGGATGACACCGAAGAAAACGCGCTTTATCTGGCCGATAAATGCACCGGCCTGCGTATTTTTACCGATGAAGACGACAAAATGAACCGGTCGGCTGCTGATATCGGCGGCAGCCTGCTGGTGATTTCCCAGTTCACGCTGTACGGCGACTGCCGCCGCGGCAAACGGCCAAGCTTTGTACGTGCCGCTCGCCCGGAGAAGGCCATCCCGCTGTACGAAGCCTTTCTTGCGCGCTGCCGTGCGAGCGGGCTGCCGGTCGAAACCGGCGAGTTCGGCGCGGATATGAAGGTGGAACTGCTCAACGATGGTCCGGTCACAATTGTGATGGACACGGAAGAGATGAAAAAAGATAGGAGATAGAAGATAGAAAGATAGAAGATAGGCGGAACGCCGCGCAGCGGCGATTTCAATATATCGCGCACCGCGCGATTCCGAAACTCCTATCTCCTATCTCCTCACTCCTAACTCTACAAGCGAGGTGCTGCATGAAGATTTTACATTTGACGGTCGGCATGGTGCAGACCAATTGTTATATTATTTTTGACGAAGCAAGCCGCGAAGGCGCGGTGATTGACCCGGGGGATAATGCGCCGAGCATTCTGAAAGCCATCGAGTCGGAAAAGATCGATCTGCGTTATATTTTGCTCACACACGGACATTTTGACCATATCCTTGCCGTGCATGAGGTGGCCGAAAAGACCGGCGCAAAGCTGGTTTGCCCGAAGGATGACCTGTGGCTGCTGCATAAGGACGCCATGGGTGAGTTCCGGCCTTTCGCGAAGAATTTTGTGGAAACACCGGTGGATGTGGAGGCCGTGGAGGGTACGGAGGTCACGTTCGGCGGCCTGACCGCCCACTATATGAATACTCCCGGCCATACGCCCGGTTCGTCGGTCATCCGGGTGGACGATGTGCTGTTCACCGGCGATACCCTGTTCCGGCATGAGTGCGGCCGCTGCGACCTTGCGGGCGGCGACTTTAACCAGATGCTGAAATCGCTCAAGCGTCTGCATGATCTGCCGGGGGATTACAAGGTGCTGCCCGGCCACGAGGGCATAAGCACGCTGGAGGAGGAGCGCCAGTGGAATCCTTACATGCTCCAGGCAACCAAATGATTTACGTACTCGAAGGACATGACCTGAGGCACGCGGTCGAGGAAATGCTGCTGCATCTGGCGCCAACCGAGATTCCTGCGGCGGCTGAGACGGTTCCGGAAACCGGGGATTGCTGTGTCAGCCGTCTGCATATCGCGGACGGAATGGCCAAAGCGTCGGCTGAGGTGCGGCTGGACGGTGTAACCCGCGCGGCGTCGCGCACCAAAAGTGTCGCGGGGCTGGATGCGCTCGGGGAAAAGCGCGTTACAACCGAAATTGTCAAGCTGGCGATTTTTGACGCGATGGTTCCCGGACTGCCGGTTAAGCCCGAATGGGGCAGTCTGACCGGCGTGCGTCCGGCCAAGCTGGCACGCGGTCTGATGGCGCGCGGCATGACCCGCGGCGAGGCGGCACAATATTTCCGCGAGCAGTATCAGGTGTCGGCGGCACGCACCGCGCTCACCATGCGCGCAGCCGCACACGCGCAGGCAGCTATTGATTTGCTGCCGGACGATGAGGTTTCGCTGTATATCGGCATCCCGTTTTGTCCGTCGCGCTGCGCGTACTGCTCGTTTGTATCGCATTCGATTGAAAAATCCGCCGCGCTCATTCCCCCGTATGTCGATGCGCTGTGCGGGGAATTGGAGCAGACCGGAAAGCTGCTGGACGAAGCTGGGCTGAAGCTGTCGAGCATCTACATCGGCGGCGGCACGCCCACCACGCTCTCTGCCGGTCAGCTTGCCCGTTTGATGGATACCGTGGCGCGGACATGCAATCTTTCGCGTCTGCGCGAATATACTGTGGAAGCGGGACGGCCGGACACCATCACCGCCGAAAAGCTCGCGGCCATCCGTGCGGGCGGTGCGGTGCGCGTGTCCATCAATCCGCAGACCATGAACGACGAAGTGCTTGCGCGTATCGGGCGCCGTCACAGCGCC
>JBJDZO010000134.1:0-3282 GCA_051868095.1 Butyricicoccus sp.
CCAGAACTTGCATTTCCGGCAAAAATGGAATCTGCGGAAAGGACCTCCGATTGGTCTGCTCCGCAATTCCGGAGCGCAGCATTCGTTGATACAAGCAGTGACAGAACGCAAAACGCCATCGCGGCGCAGAACGCAACCAGAAATTCTTTTTTGTGAAGCATAACCTTCCATTCGTATTTTACAGATTGGAGCATAATACATACCTCTATCCAATTCGTATGATGAAATCTTATGTGAGGACGCCTGCAATTTTTATTTTATCTCAGATTCTAACTTTCTCATGCCTGATTCGGACTAATTTCACCTTCACTGCGCCGCGCAAGTACTCAGTAAACCGTCCAGCTTCCACTAATTTGGCAATCGAGCAACGGATTATTTCCCTTGGCATACAGCGCAATATTGGCCCCTGCATGCCGGTATGCCTCCGGAATTCCGAGTTCTTGATAATCTCCGCGTACCGCTTGTTGAGCGACCCCACTCGAAGTTGCTTTCGTCCAAACGCAACTATACGCTGAGTTACTACCATCCGCTTTATAAATGTTTGTGATATGGACAACGACAGGGTTAGCATTAGTCGTCTTAGTTGCGCTTTCGATATAGGAGTAACTATTACTGTCCACCGGCCTCTTTGTAAACAGAACTGAATTTGCCGCATTGGCAACCATCACCGCGCCCGCCATGATCAGAATTACCAAAAATACTGAAAGGGCACCTTTTATAGATTTGCGCATATTTTTCCTCCTTTTCATCTCTCCGCAGGCTTCCTCACTTTTCTAATATTTCCTGATTTTGATGATACCCGAATTTTTCAAAAAATGCAACAGCAATTTACAAATTGATTATTTTTTGGTTTATTCTACAAATTGATTCTTTTTTATTGTATGTTTTGAACGATAAAAATCGTATTTCTTGAAAAGTTTTTGAGCAATTTGACTTGTGAAAACAAAGAAAACACAGGCGTTCCTGCACACGGGAACGCCTGTGTTTTCTTTCAAAATAAAGTTTTTTCTGTCTTTATCCGCGGGAGATGATGGCCTGGCCCACATTTTCGAGGGTGTCCATGTCGAGAATGTTCACATAGTCGCTGCCGACCACGTAGAAGTAGTTCCCGATATACAGGCCGCGGTTGTTCCAGTCCCACTCGGAGACGGAGATCTCTGCCTCCAGCTTGAAGCCGCTCTCTGCCGTGTATCTGTACACCAGATAGCTCCCTTCCGCCGGGAACGCGATCAGATTCTTCTCGCTGTCCACCAGAATGGCCTTGTGGTTGTTCAGCGCCACTCTGTAATCCGCGTCGATGTCCATGGTATGCTGCGCCGTTAGGTTGGCAGGATCGGACGTGTCCACCATAATCATCTTCATGCCGTCCACCTTCGCAGTGGTTTGGCCTTCCGTCTCGATCTCCTGCGTATTCATGCCGAGACCAAAGAGCAAGCCGTCGTTCCAAACGTGGAGATAGTCCGAATAACCGGGCAGCTTCAATTCTCCCAGTACGGACGGATTCGCGGGATCGCTCAGGTCGATGGCAAAAATCGGGTCTACAGTGCGGTAGGTGCAGACATAGCCGTAGTCGCCGTCGAACCGGGCAGAATAGATCCGCTCGTTTTCCGCGAGTCCGGTCACGCTGCCGGCAATTTTCAGGTCACCGTCCAGCACAAACAGATCGTTCACGCTCTTGGTCTCGTCCGCGTCATAGTTTTCAAATCCGTGCGCCTTGTCCACATATACGCGGTAGCTTCCGTTGCTCTCCGTCGTCACAAGGCGGAGACAGCCCGCGTTCTCATCCATGGAGAACTGGTTGAGCAGCGCACCGGGAACCGTGCCCGTCGCCGCGTAGACGAGCTTTCCATCGGTCACGGAAAAGCGGTTGACCGTCGTTTGCACGTCAGTTTTGTGCTCGGTCACCGTGTAGTTGTCCTCCTGATACGGCTCGCCCGCCTGATCCTGATACACGCTGCGGCTGAGATAGAGATTCTGCGCGTTCATATACACCGTCTCGCCGCCGCCGAGGATGGACTGGCTGTTTAAAAGGCTTCCTGCCGCCACGTCGTAGGATGCGAGCACGGCGTAGGTCATGGAATCCTCATACGGCAGAAGGCCGATCGTATCGCACTCTACCGGGCGCCGCTCCCCATCCGTGTACAGGCACGGGACGTAGCTTTCCACCGCATCCTCGTCCATGCGCGCCGTATAATAGGACGTGCAGAGGTACAAAATGCCGCCGATCATGCGCGAAGCGACCAAATATCCATCCTGTCCGAGCGATTTCACCAGCTTGGGCGATGCCGGGTCGGAAATGTCATAGAGATCGACCGAGACATAGTTGCTGCCGCCCGCTTGCGCCGAATCGGAGGAATCCTCCATAACACGCTCTGACCAGTCGTAGTAGGTTGAGAGGATGACTGCGCGGTCGCCGGCGAGATACAGCTCCTGCGGCAGCTTTTCGCTGCCGTGGCTGCTGCCGTCATCCGACTTGCCCGAATCCCATTCCTGCCCGATGACGGTGTGGGAAACGTCGGTCACCTCCGCACCGTCCGCCTGCATGATGATCCATTCGCACTCGCGCAGAATGTAAATGTACGTGCCGTCAGTCTTGACAATGTCGCCCTCGTCCACGCCCTGCACCTGCACATTGGTGCCGGAATAGAACGTGCCGTCCGCGCTCTCGCCCTGGTCTCCGCCGTCCGCCGATCCGTCTGTCAGCGTCTCCGCCGCGCTTGCATTCATATCATTGCGCGCATCGGTGTTTTCCTTCGCGGCAGAAAGCGCTTTATAGACCTGCTCATAGCTTGTGGCAAAGGTCATCTCCACGTCCTGTTCCGCCGTACCCGTCTGCGCGGACGGCTCCGCCGGCTTTTCGGCGCAGCCCGCGAGCAGACCGAACACCATGCACAAAGTCAGGAGTAATGTCAGATACTTTTTCATATGGCACCTCGTTTCTGTCTTTGTAGGTTTGACGCGCCAACGCGGCGATATGTTTCATCCCATTTCGTGTCATTCATCCAATCCGCGATTCATTTTACCATAAAAGCATCCGCTTTCAAAGGCATTTTCTGCATGCTCCGGGCATAACAAAATCCACCGGCAAAACCGGTGGATTTTGACTGTACGATTATGCGCCGAGGTAGGCCTCTTTCACGGCGTCGTTCGCCAGCAGATCGCTGCCGGTGCCGGTGAGCGTGATGCGGCCGGTTTCGAGCACGTAGCCGATATTGGCGATCTTCAGCGCCATGTTGGCGTTCTGCTCGATGAGCAGGATGGTAACGCCCTGCTTGTTGATCT
>JBJDZO010000135.1:0-3280 GCA_051868095.1 Butyricicoccus sp.
GATACCGCCGAACGGCTGCGATACTGCGCGGATTTTGTGCCGTACATCACGAATTGGGCGATTTGCGACACATTTGTGAGCGGGCTGAAGTTCAAAGAAGCCGATTTGCCGATGGTGCGGGAATTTTTGACCCCGTATCTTTTCAGCGCGGAGGAATTTCCGGCACGGTTCGGCGCGGTGATGCTGCTGCGGTTTTTCGTGCGTGCGGACTGCCTGGCGGATACGCTGGCGCGGCTGTGCGCCCTGCCCGCTGAGGGCTACAACGCACGTATGGCGGCTGCGTGGGCGCTCGCTGAATGTCTGGTGAAGTTCCAGGAGCAGACGCTGGCTTTCGTGGACACGCACCCGCTGCCCGCGTGGACATACCGGAAAATGCTGCAAAAGGCGCTCGAATCGCGCCGTCTGCCAGATGATCTGCGCCCGGTGCTCAAGGAGCGGCGGAAAAATGGATAACAAAAAATCCTGCGTTTTCGGCGGAAAGCGCAGGTTTTTTTTCATGCTTCGGACGATTCCGCCGCTTCATCAATGATGGTTTCGCACAGACGGCGCATATACGTTGCCGCTGCGGACAATGCTAAACACAGCGCCAGCCGTTCGCTGGGGTCATTCAGATCGGCAGACAGATTTTCGCGGAGCTGTTCCGGGATAAAGCTGCGTATCTGGTCTTTGGTGTTCAGAAACTGCCGCCAGCATGCTTCGAAATCGATATCCTCCCGCCCGGTGAGCTGTTTGACGTCACCGAGCGCGAGCGTTTGCTTGAGCTGGTACACGCACAGCATCTGCATGATGTGCTGATGGCTGTATTTTTTGCCCTTAATCGGGCTGAGCAGCTTTTCCTTGGAATAATTGTTAATCATGGTTTTGGTGAGCAGCTTGTCCTCCGGGTGCCGTTTGCTGTCCTGCAAACCGTCGTTGAACAGCGTCAGCACCTGATCCATGTACAAATCCAGCGCGGGCACCTGCTCGGGCGTCAGATCCCGGTCGGAAAATACCTGCCGCAGAAGTTCTTTCAGTTCTCGCATATCGTTCCCTTCCTTTCCTCTTTATTGTAAATTATTTTTAAATCCCCTGCAAGCGGTATTGCATTCTTTATAAATCGTTATATAATAAATACAATATAGTAATTAAAACGATATTGAGGTGTTTTCTATGCCACATCTATTTTTAAAGGCGCGCGACCCCTTTTCCAGCTATTCGCATTTTCTGGGCGCGGTGCTGTCGGGCGCCGGACTGGCCTGCATGCTGCTGCGCATGCTGCTGCGCGGTGCGGACGCGGTCACGGTTGTTTCAGTTGTACTGTTCTGCCTGTCGCTCATCGCACTATATTCGGCCAGCAGCATTTATCATTTTTCCGGACGCGGGGAAACCGTGCTGCGCGTGCTCAAAAAGCTCGACCACAGTATGATTTATGTGCTGATCGCGGGCAGTTATACGCCGATTGTGCTCAAATTCATGCCGCATCCCAAGGCGTTTTATTTTGTCGGCGTGATCTGGGGCATTGCGCTGTTCGGCATCGCGGTCAAGCTGCTGTGGATTGACGCCCCTCGCTTTCTCGGCACCATCCTCTATCTGCTGCTTGGCTGGGCGATTGTCACCGATTTTGGTGTAGTGCTGTCCATGCCGGCGCCAGCCATTGCACTGCTCGCCGCGGGTGGGATTTCCTACACCATCGGCGGCCTGATTTACATGATGAAGCGCCCAAACCTCGGCCCAGTGGTCGGGTTTCACGAGCTGTTCCATCTGTTCGTGCTCGCGGGCAGTGTTTTTCATTATTTTATGGTGTTTCTGTACGTGATCTAAAAATTTACCACCCGGTTTGCAGGGCCGCAAGAAACTGAAAAAACCCGGCTGCACCATCCGCATGCAGCCGGGTTTTTCATTCGCTGACGAAAATCGCGGTCGGGCCGTCTGCGCCGCCGATCACGCCCACGTCCTTTTTACCGCAGGCAGATAGAGCCGCCGCCATCAAGGCCGCCAGCGCCATACACAGCAAACGTCTGCGCATCCGCTTCCCACCCCCTTCCTGCTTCCTCGATAGCACAAAAAAGCAGCCCCAAAGGGCTGCTTTCTTGTGTACGAATTAGTCGTTTGCCTTTGCAACTGCCAGTCTCTTGGCCTTTGCTTCCATAGCGGTACGAACTACGTCGATGAATACAGCGATGATGATGATCGCGCCGATAACGATCTGCTGCAGGTCGGACGAAACGCCCAGCAGGTTACAGCCGTTACGGATGACCTGAATCATGAACGCACCGATCAGGGTGCCCCAAACGTTACCCTTACCACCGAGGAACGAAGCGCCGCCGATGATGCAGGATGCGATGGCGTCGAGGTCGCCTTCGAGGGATGCCAGCGGTACAGCAGAGTTCAGACGGCCGATGTAGATAACGCCTGCGAGGCCGCACATGAAGCCGGACATACCGTAGCAGAAGATCTGTACGTTGTCGGTGTTGATACCAGCAAGGCGAGCAGCCTCAGCGTTGCCGCCGAAGGAGTAGATCTTACGACCCAGTGCAGTACGGGTCAGGAAGATGTGCATAACAACGTATACAACGATGGTCAGCAGGAAGGACAGCGGCAGAGCGAACTGGCCAACACTGAACATATCCTTTGCGCCGATAACCAGAGTAGCCTTCGGGAAGCCTGCGATTGCAGCAGAACCCGAGATCAGAAGTGCAACACCACGGCAGATGTTCTTCATACCCAGAGTTGCGATGAACGGGTGAGGCAGGTGGAGCTTGGTGAGCAGCAGGCCGTTGATTGCGCCGCAGAGGGTGGAAACAACCAGGCAGACAATGATCAGGATGATTGCGTTTGCAACAGTATCTTCCGAGAAGAACTTCTGCATCATAACGCCGGATGCCATACAGCCGATAGCCAGCAGGGAACCAGCGGACAGGTCGATACCGCCGAGCAGGATGACGCACAGCATACCAACTGCCATCAGCGCTACGATCGGAACCTGACGGAATACGTTCGAAATGTTCGCCATCGCGAAGAACTTGCCGCCGGTGGCGATCTGAAGGCCTACGCACAGGATAACCAGCGCGAGCAGCGGGCCAAGCTTACCAATAATGTCCTTTACCGAAGTGTTCTTTTTTGCTTCCATTACAGTGTACCTCCCCATGCAGCCTTCATAATATCTTCCTGATTAAAGTGCTCGGAACCGCGGTCGATCTCAGCCATGATCTTACCATGACGCATAACGATGACACGATCGCTCATACCCAGAATCTCCGGCAGTTCCGAAGATACCATGATGACGCACTTGCCCTTCTTC
>JBJDZO010000136.1:0-3269 GCA_051868095.1 Butyricicoccus sp.
ATGGCGGCCAATATGATCGGCGTGAACAAGCGTATCATCGCGTTTGACAACGAGGGAAGCTATATGGTAATGTTCAATCCGGAGATTGTGAAGCACAGCGGACAGTATGAGGCCGAGGAGGGCTGTCTGTCGCTGCCCGGCACGCGGAAAACCAAACGATATCGGTCGATCAAGGTAAAGTACCAGAACCGGGAATTTGGCGTGCGTTTCAAGACCTTCACCGGCTGGACGGCACAGATCATTCAGCACGAAATAGACCACTGCGAAGGTATTCTGATCTGAGCGGGAGGAAACATGGGAATTACACTGAAACAAATCGCTGAAATGGCGGGAGTTCACAAATCGACGGTGGACAAAGTCATCCACAACCGTCCGGGCGTGAGCGATATCAAGCGGCAGCAGATTCGCGCACTGCTGCAGGAATACGGCTATGAGTCCAATCCGCTGGCCAAGGCGCTCAATTATCAAAAGAAAAAAATGACGGTTGCGGTCGTGCTGCCGGTCGTGGATGCGACGCCCGAGCTGCGCCGCGGTATGGAGCTGGTGCGGCAGGATTTCAACAGCTTCAACTGCGAGATTGTTTATTATGAGGTCGCCTATCCGGACGCGGCGGCGCAGGCCAAATGTTTGGAACAGCTGCGCGCCGAAGGCGTGGCGGGCGTGGTGTGCAGCCCCATGGAAGGGGAGGACGTGCACCGGGCGCTGGCTGCGCTCGACGAGGCGCATATCCCGGTCGTTACGGTGAACTCGGATTTGGAGGACGCACCCCGTTTGTGCTTTGTTGGGCAGGATATGGAGCAGTCGGGCAAGGTCGCGGCGCGGCTGGCCGGACTGCTGCTCGGCGGATGTGGCCGGATCGGCGTGCTGTCCAGCCGGGACAGCCTGCGTTCGGTCGAGCAGCGCGAACGCGCCTTTAAACGCTATCTGGCGGTGCGGTATCCGGAAATTACGATTGCCGAAACCGTTGATACCCATGAGTCGCCCGCGCTGGCCTACGAAAGCACGGTGCAGCTGCTCGCGCAGAATCCAGAGCTGGACGCGCTGTTTATCACCTGCGGCTGTGTGCCGGATATCTGCCGCGCCGTGCGGGAGCAGGGGAGAAGCTTGCAGATTCTGTGCTACGAGCGCTATCCGGAGATTGTCGAGCTGGTGCGCGGCGGTGAAATCGCATGCACGATCAGCGGTGATCTGGTCGAGCAGGGACGGCGAGCCATGCGGCTGTTGTTCGAGTACATCATCTATGACCGCACGCCCGGCAGCAGCGCGGTCTATACCAAAAATGAAATCCTGTTCAGCGAAAATATTTGAACAAAAACGGCCCCGGGCATGTACCCGAGGCCGTTTTTTTTGGATTTCGTTGTATGCGGGGTTTAGAACGGCTGGGAATATGCCCAGGTGCCGATGCCGAGCGGGGAGAACGCGAGGTAAACCGCCGCAACGAACAGCAGCACTGCAATCGAAGCGATGCCGCGGTACTTCCACGGGGTCAGATCGACTGCGCCAACATCCTCCTGCGTCCATGCAGCCAGTTCCGGATGCTTTTTCTTGTTGTTCCGATCCATCAGATACATGATGAGCAGCTCAATCGGCCACAGAACCAGAACCGCGTACAGGTAATGGATGACGCCGTCGCCGCCGCCGAACAGCGAATACGTCGGGGAGATCAGCAGGAAGCTGCCATAGAATACGATGTGGAAGATCATGATGAACTTCGCGGTGTACTTGGGCAGATACTTGAAGAAGAAGCCGCCGAATACCGCCGACAGAACCGGCAGAGCAACCAGCATAACCAGCGAGTCAAGGAAGGTACGCAGGCCGCCCGGGAAGAAGTAAACCATCGGGCCGATCACAGTGGTCAGTACAGCAAAGAGGATACCGGCCTTCTTGCCGATGCGAACCATTTCCAGTTCGGTTGCCTTGGGCTTGATGAACTCCTTGTAGATGTCCAGCGTGAACATGGTGTTGATGGAGTTCAGGAAGGAGTTGAAGGAGGACAGGATTGCGCCGAACATAACCGCCGCAAAGAAGCCCATCAGCGGAGCCGGGACAACCTGCGTAATCATCTGCGGGTATGCTTCGTCCATCATGGTGATCTCGGTGCCGTTGAGCTGGAACAGTGCGTAAGCGATGACGCCCGGCAGCGCAAGGTACATAAAGCCGATGATTTTGAGCGTTGCGCACAGCAGCGCGCCCTTCTGGGCTTCCTTCAGGTTGCGAGCCGCGAGTACACGCTGTACGTATGCCTGATTGGTGCACCACGACTGGAAGCCGAGGAACAGCAGACCGGTGAATACGGTCGTCCACGGAACTGCGGGTGCCGAGGTCTCTGCCGGTGCAATCGAGTTGAGCATGTCGGAGTGGTTCTCGATCAGGTAGCGCATGCCGTCCATGATGCCGCCGCCGGTCGCCGTGTTGCCGAGGACGTTCAGCGCGAGGAACGGAACCGCCAGACCGCCGATCAGCAGGCCAACGCCGTTGACGGTATCCGATACCGCAACCGCCTTCAGGCCGCCGAAAATCGCGTAAATCGAACCGATCACACTGATAGCGATACAGAGAATGACAATCGACTGGAACTTGGTCACGCCCAGCATGCTGGACAGGCCGAAGATGTTCTCAAATACCAGAGAACCGGAGTACAGAACGACCGGAATCTGAACAACCAGCGCCAGAACGATGTACAGAATACTGAACCAAAGCTTGGTGCTGCGGTCGAAACGCAGACCGATGAGCTGCGGGATGGTGGTAATGCCGCTCTTGAGGTAACGCGGCGCGGCGAATAGCGCCAGCGCAATACAGCACGGTGCGGCAACGACTTCGAATGCCATCGGGCTCATACCGACCAGCCAGGTTTGACCGTTCGAGCCAACCAGCTGCTCGGCCGAAAGGTTGGTCAGCAGCAGCGAACCGGCGATAACAACGCCCGGGAGACCGCGGCCAGCGAGGAAGTAACCTTCCGCGGTGCCCTGATCGTCGCCCTTGGTTTTGAAGTAGGAAATGACCGCTACCAGGATGGTAAATCCTACAAAACTAATGAGTGTCCATAACATAAGTGAATATCCTCGTCTCTTTTGTTTCCCTAATTTTCTGTTTGGGTAACGGCTCCCCCGAACCGTTACTTGCTGATCGTCTGGTTCAGCGCGTCAATCGACGTCCGGAGACCAGCTTCTACGCTCATGGTCAGGTCTTCCATCTCAAGCGAAACATCACCGTGGTAGCCGAGCATGCTCAGCACCGAGAAGAATTCCTTCCACCACTTGAGATCCTGG
>JBJDZO010000137.1:0-3260 GCA_051868095.1 Butyricicoccus sp.
CCGACCTGCACCTGGGCATCTGCGGCGAGCACGGCGGCGACCCCTCCTCCGTGGAATTCTTCCATAATGTAGGTCTGGACTACGTATCCTGTTCTCCCTTCCGTGTGCCCATCGCTCGTCTGGCCGCCGCTCAGGCCGCCATCAAAAATCCCCGGAAGTAAACCCGCCCCGCATTGGAACCTGTAACGCAAACACAATCGCAGTCCCCCGTCTCTGTTCGGAGCCGGGGGACTGTGTATTGACTTTTTAGAGACACCCGCAAAAAACTCCCGCCTCAAGGGCGGGAGTTAGTATGTTCTACGCTTGATTAGAGCGCTTCGACTTCCTTGATGAAAGCCTGAATCGCATCTTCCGGAACCAGCTTCTTGCTGCGGACCAGATCAACGATGTCGCCAACGGACTTCTTATAGAAGAGCTTCAGGGGATACTTGGTCAGAGAGGGAACCGTCTTCTCCATGATCGCTTTGCCGTTCATGTCCTCAATGAACGTCTTAACATTCAGAGTTTTGTAATCCATTCTAGTGTCTCCTTTCAAATTGCAGGTGTGTTTCGCTGATGCAAGTCACACCTATTGTGTAAATCTTAACGCTTATTGGAAGATTTGTCAAGTAAAATACTGAATTTTATAGATTGTCCGGCAATTTCTCCATATCATGTACAGAGCAAAATTCCCAATTCAACTCACCGTTCAATAAATGGCCAATTGGAAAGTGTACTGGCAGGTGGCGAATAGAATCCAATATCATCGAACGGAGGTCTTACAGATGCTGTACAGTACACTTTTGCTGATGATGAGCAGCGCATTTCTGATGCTGCGGCTGTCGCCGGGCGGGTCGTTTCCGCGGCCGCTCTCGGCGCAGGAGGAGCGCAAATACATTGATGCATGGATGCAGGGCGACCTGGAAGCGCGCAATGTGCTGATCGAGCACAATCTCCGCCTCGTCGCGCACATTATCAAAAAATATTATACGCAGGCTGAGGACGCGGACGATCTCATTTCCATCGGCACGATCGGGCTCATCAAAGGGATCAACACCTACCGTCCCGACAAGGGTGTGCGGCTCGCGACCTATGCGAGCAAATGCACCGAAAATGAAATCCTGATGCACTTTCGCAGCGCACGCAAGAACGCCGCTGAGCTTTCCCTGTCCGACGCCATCGACACGGACGGCGACGGGAACACGCTGTCGCTGATGGACATTCTGGCCGAGGAGGAGGATCTGGATGAACGCCTGCAGCATTCTGAAACCTGCCGCGCGCTGCGGCAATACATCGACACCTCGCTCGACCCGCGCGAAGCGGACATCATCCGCATGCGCTACGGGCTCAGCGGTGGGAAACCGCTGACGCAGCGGGAAGTCGCCGAAAGCTGCGGCATCAGCCGCTCCTATGTATCGCGCATTGAAAAGCGGGCAATTGAGAAGCTGCGGGAAGCGTTCGGGGAGGACACGTAAGCCGCGGCGGCGCGGAGCGCCTGGCGGGCGCTCCGCTTCCGGTCGCCGCACCCTGGATCTGAATATTGACAGGCTTCAAAAAAATGAGTAAAATTCTTGCCATAGGGGGCGAGAAGATGTCACAGCAGGAACACTGCCATGACCACGTGCACGAGCATACGCACACAGATGCAAACGGTCATGTTTACACGCATTCTCACGGCGAGGGCGATACCCATCCGCACACACACAGCCACACGCAGACCAAGGCGGTGCTCAACCGCCTGTCCCGCGCCATCGGCCATCTGGAATCGGTCAAGCGCATGGTAGAGGACGGGCGCGACTGCACGGAGGTGCTGGTGCAGCTTGCGGCGGTGCGCTCCGCGCTGAACAACACCGCCAAGGTCATCCTCAAAGACCACATTGAGCACTGCCTGGCCGACGCCGTCGAGACCGGCGACCAACAGTCGATTGAGGATCTGAACACGGCGATCGAAAAATTTATGTCCTGACGAAACGGAGGCATGTTACAGCATGGAAAAATCAAAGGTCTATTTTTCGGACCTGCGCACGGACGAGATCAGCACGCTGGATAAGCTCAAGCGCCTGATGAAAGCGTCCGGCTTTGAGCAGATCGACTTTCAGGGAAAATACGTCGCGGTGAAAATTCACTTCGGCGAACCCGGCAACATGGCCTATCTGCGCCCGAACTGGGCGCGGGTCGTGTGCGACTATATCAAGGAGCTTGGCGGCAAACCGTTTCTCACCGACTGCAACACCCTGTATGTCGGCGGCCGCGCCAACGCGCTCGATCATCTCGACAGCGCCATGTGCAACGGCTACACGCCCCTGCAGACCGGCGTGCAGTGCATCATTGCCGACGGACTCAAGGGTACGGACTACGATCTTGTGCCGATCCGCGGCGGCAAATACCTGCGCGCGGCAAAAATCGGCCGCGCCATCATAGATGCGGACATCATCGTGTCGCTCAGCCATGCAAAGGGTCACGTCAGCGCCGGCTTCGGCGGCGCGCTGAAAAACCTCGGCATGGGCTCCGGCTCGCGCGCCGGCAAAATGGACATGCACAGCTCCGGCAAGCCGGTCGTCAATCAGGCGCGCTGCATTGGCTGCGGCAAGTGCATCAAAAACTGCGCGCACGGTGCGCCGCGCATTGAAAATGGCAAATGCACCATCCTCAAGGCAAAATGCACCGGCTGCGGCCGCTGCGTGGGCGTATGTCCGGTTGAGGCGATCCACGCGGAGTTCGACACCGCAAACGACGTGCTCAACTGCAAGATCGCCGAGTATGCCAAGGCCGTATGCGACGGGCGGCCGAATTTCCACATTGCGCTGGCGGTTGACGTATCGCCCGAATGCGACTGCCATGCATACAACGACGTGCCGATCGTACCCAACGTGGGCATGTTCGCCTCGTTCGACCCTGTGGCGCTCGACGCTGCCTGCGCCGACGCGATCAATGCGCAGCCTGCAAATCCGGGATGCGCCGTCCCCGGCTCCGCCCCGGCGCACGATCATTTTTCCGCGATGCACCCGGACACGAACTGGCGCGCCGCCGTCGAGCACGGCGAAGCCATCGGACTCGGCAGTGCGGAGTACGAGCTGGTCAAAATCTGAACTGAAAAACCGATATACAATAAATCACCCGCCGAGTTTGGCGGGTGATTGGATTCTGTCGAAAAAGCCTCGCAGAGTTTCGCGGCTCGCAAGCCGCGAAAGGAAATCCAATGATTTTTTCCAGCGACATGTGCGGTGGAAAAAATACTGCTCAGCCCGCAAACGTGCGAGCGCAGCGAGTGCGCTGCAGCG
>JBJDZO010000138.1:0-3258 GCA_051868095.1 Butyricicoccus sp.
GTCCATCGTCGGCGGTACCCTGACCACCATCGCCATCTTCCTGCCGATTGGTCTGGCAGACGGCATGGTCGGTATGATGTTCCGAGAATTCTGTATCACCATCTGTTCGCTGCTCGGCGCTTCGCTCGTCATTGCGATGACGCTGGTTCCGCTGATGTGCTACATTGTGCTGGACCGCAGCGAAAAGCGCAAGCTGCGACTGACCAACAACAAGGAAGATCTGGCGATCAAGCCTATGATGCGCAAGTATCAGGGACTGCTGAAGTTCCTGCTGAATCATCGCGTGGTTGCGGTTGTGGCTTCGATCGCGGTGGTTATCGTTTCCGTATTCAGCATGTCGCTGGCCGGCTTTGAGCTGACCCCGGAATCCGACCAGGGCCAGATCGACGTTGCGATTGATATGCCGATTGGTGCGGAAATGGAGGAAACCGAAGCGATTGAGGACCGCGTTGCACAAATCGCCATGGATACCATTCCGGAACTGGATACGCTGTACTACACGACCGGCGGCGGCAGCCTGATGAGTTCGGGCAGCAGTGTCACCATTATGCTGGTCGATCTGGAAGAACGCGACCGTTCGGCTCGTGAAATTGCCAACGAGCTGCGTGAAAACCTAAGCGATATCGCAGGCTGTGAAATCACGGTTTCCACCTCGTCCACCATGTCCGCTTCCAGCGGTGCGGCGCTGAGTCTGGAGCTGTCCGGCGACAACTACGACGAACTGGTACAGACCGGCGACGATTTGGTGGAGCTGATTTCGGCGCTGCCCGATGCGATTGACGTCAAGAGCTCGGCGGCCGATGAGGAGCCGCGTGTCAACGTCAGCATTAACCGCGAAAACGCGACCCGCTTCGGTTTGACCGCTGCAACGATTGGTTCGGCAGTACGCAGTCAGGTTGACGGTTCGACTGCGACCACGTTCAAGATCGATGGCAATGAATATGATATTACGGTACGCGGCGACGAAACCATCAAGTCCAGTCTGGACGCACTGAAGGCGCTGTCTATCCCGACCTCGACCGGCGGAAACGTGCCGCTGAGTCTGGTGGCGGATATCTACACCGAACTGGCGCCGCAGACCATCTCGCGTTCCAACCAGACCCGTACCATTACGGTCGAAGGCGACAGCCTGTCCGACGATACGGGCGGCCTGAACGAGCAGGTACAGGAGATTCTGGCAAACTATGAGCTGCCGGACAGCGTAACGCTGGAGTCCGGCGGCGAGATGCAGGACATCGCGGAGTCGTTCCAATCGCTGATGCTCGCGCTGGTCGTCGCACTTGCACTCGTATACTTCATTCTGGCCAGCCAGTTTGAGTCCTTTATCATGCCGGTCATCATCATGATGATCCTGCCGACCTCGGTATTCGGCGCACTGGCGGTTCTGCCGATCTTCCGCTTTAAAATCTCCATGGTTTCGCTGCTCGGCGCGATCATTCTGGTCGGTACGGTTGTAAACTCGCCGATTGTTTTGATCGACTACATCAAGACCCGTCGTGAAACCTATGGCGAAAAGAAGAATACGGCGATTCTCAATGCCTGCCCGCGCCGTGTGCGTCCGGTACTGATGACCGCAGCCACCACCATCCTCGGTATGGTGCCGATGCTGATTGACACGGGCGAAGGCTCGGAGACCATGAAGCCGATGGCGCTGGTTATGATGGCTGGTATGCTGATTTCCACCGTGGTGACGCTGGTATTTACCCCGGTTTACTATTCGCTGATCGACAGCCTGAGCGAACGCTTCCGCAGCCACAAGCCGAACGATGACCATATGTCGGGCGATGACAAGCTGGCGGCCGTGCAGCAGGCTGAGGGGCAGGAGGTGCCGCAGTCGTGACATCCATTCGGCAAAATCGCCGTGCGGATATCCTGAAAGCAGCCTGCGAGGATTTCTGTGAAACCAGCTTCGACCGTTCGCGCATGGAAAACATCGCGCGGCGCGCTGGCATCGGCAAGTCTACGATCTATGAATATTTCCCCTCCAAGACCGACCTGCTTCAGGCGGTCGTGGAGTGGGTGATTGAGCAGGCCTGTCAGGAACTGAACCGGATTTTTACCGCGGAGACCGATTTCCGCAGCATGGTCAGCGAATATCTCAGATATATGAACCGCATGATTCAGAAGGCCGGACCGGGCATGATCACTCTGCGCGGCAGCGAACCGGTCTTTAAAACCATTCATAGCAGTGCAGAGCATTTTCGTGATTTTCTGGTAGAAAACATCGCGGAAGCCATCCGGCGTGCCGCCGCCCGCGGCGAGGTCTCGAGTAAGATCGAACCGGGTGCCGCCGCGCTGCTGCTGGTCAGCATGTCCAGCCCCATGATTGCCCCGGCGGGGTATGATATGGAACAGGTTTTAGAGGTTCTGTTTCAGGGTCTCGAACCCCGGTAAAAAAAATCCCTTCTCGCAAAAACGGGAAGGGATTTTTGCATACAGAAAAGGCTCCCGAGGCAAGGGAGCCTTTTCCGAAAGAAAAGAAGAATTAGGGAAATCAATTCAATCAGCCATAGACCTTTGCGACTTCTTCGCGCGCGATCTGTACCCAGCGGGAGGCATTTGCCGGGTGATGGCCAAGGGTGTGGTTGTCCTTCATCAGCAGCTCGACAATGTTGCCGTTCTGCTTGCAGTAAGTCAGGATGTCGTGCAGATTCCGGCGGATATAGTCCTCATCCGGGTTCGGAACTGCGATATCGGTCGGGCTGACCTTGTAGCAGAACACATAATCGCGGCCCAGAATATCGCTCATCTTTTTCTTGTCGGCCCACTGAGAGACCGAAACACGGCGCAGACGCGGAATGGCTTCCTTCACGTACGCCCAGCGCTTGTCGAGACCCTCGCAGCAGCCGTAGTAGTTGAGGCCGAAGCAGGACGCGATTTCGCGCTGATAGGGCAGAAAGAATTCCTTGATCATTTCCGGGGAAACCTCGCTGGTTTCCTGCGCTTCGTTGAAGCCCCACATATCCATCAGCTTGACCTGACCGGGCACGCCGTGCAGCTCGTCGGTGAAGCCGATACCGCCCGAACCGATGTACATGCTTTCGCAGTTGTTCGGGAGCAGACCGTTTTTCTCTAAGTAATCAAATTTTTTCAGGTAGCCGTCGGTAAACAGACGCATCATGGCATGAACCTGATCGGGGTAGTCGTAGAAATCGCACATCATGTTTTCCATGCCGCGCAGATTGCAGTAAGACAGCGACAGGTTGGGCGACCACCACCACTTGTGGCGGAACTCGACGGTAAGAATGCCGTCAAAGA
>JBJDZO010000139.1:0-1082 GCA_051868095.1 Butyricicoccus sp.
TTTGCCGTGCACAGCGGCTTTGGCCTGATTGTCAAGTGCACCGGCGACCTCGAAGTAGACGGCCATCATACGGTGGAGGACGTAGGCATTGTGCTTGGGCAGGCGTTTGCGAACATTCTGGGCGACCGTTCGGGTATCGCGCGTTTCGGCTCGGCTTATGTACCGATGGATGAGGCGCTCGGCTTCTGTGCGCTGGATATTTCCGGCCGGCCGTATCTGGTGTTTGATGCGCCCATGCCGCAGCCCATGTGCGGACAGTACGATACCTGTCTGACGGTGGAGTTTATGCGCGCGTTCGCCATGAATGCGGGCGTGACGCTGCATCTGAAGAGCATGTACGGCGACAATGCCCACCACATCACCGAAGCGCTGTTCAAGGCGCTCGCGCGTGCGCTGAAAGACGCGACCCGCGAGACCGGCGGCGCGGTACTTTCGGCGAAAGGGGTGCTGTAATGCTGGGAAAGCGGTCGCCGGGAATCGGCATTGAGCAGATTTTGGACAAATCCCTGCCCGGAGCGTTTTTGATGCGCACCTTCCGCGCGGAAAAGGACTTTCAGGTGGATGATACGGCTGAGCATGCTCAGAAGAACGTGCGCAGCTTTTGCATGACCAATGGCCGACTGCTGGACAAGGAATCTCTTGGTGAGCATGCTCAGCTTGCGGCGCTTGTGAGCACGGCGGATACCAACCCGACCGTGCTGGTTGTGAATTTCGGGGAGCGCGGCGGCAAGACTGAGATCCGGGTGCGCGCTTATGCGAAGGAAGGCATGCAGAAGCAGCACAGCGCGGAAAAGATCATCGAGAAGCTGCAAAGCTTTCTGGACGGAAGCGACGGCGTGCTGGCCGCGATTTTGAAGGAATTTGAACTGTAAACGGGGATACAGAGAACAATGAGTTATATTGCAATCGTAGACTACGGCGCGGGAAACCTCATGAGCGTGCACAACACGTTGGATTTTCTGGGCTACGAAAATAAAATTGCGGACACCCCCGCGGTCATCGAAGGGGCTGCGGGCGTGATTCTGCCGGGCGTGGGCGCATTCCCGGACGCGATGGCGGCGCTGGAACACTCCGGCCTGCTG
>JBJDZO010000139.1:1182-3257 GCA_051868095.1 Butyricicoccus sp.
GCCTGCACGACCGACTATGGCGTTGAAGTCCCGGCGATGGTGGCACGCGGCCATGTCTATGGCTGTCAGTTCCATCCGGAAAAGAGCGGCCCGGTCGGCCTGACCATCATTAAAAATTTTGCCAAACTGACGGAGGAAAACGCATGAAGATCTTACCCGCCATCGACCTCAAGGACGGCCAGTGCGTGCGCCTGAAAAAGGGCGATTACGGCACGGCACACAAGGTCGCAGAGGATGCGGTTGTGACCGCAAAGGGCTTTCTCGCTGCGGGCGCGGAGCTGATACATATGGTCGATTTGGACGGCGCGAAGGACGGCTCGCATGCCAATTATGATGTCGTGAAGCGCGTGATCGCGGAGACTGGCGCACAGGTGGAACTGGGCGGCGGCATCCGTACCATGGCAGATGTGGACGCCGTGCTGGCGCTCGGTGTGTCGCGTGTCATCATCGGCTCGGCAGCGGTCAAGAATCCGCCGTTTGTCAAAGAAGCTGTCGAAAAATACGGCGCAAAAATCGCGGTCGGCATTGATGCATTGGGCGGCACGGTGCGCACGGAGGGCTGGCTCAAGGACTCCGGCGAGGATTTTCTGGCGTTTGCAAAGCTTATGGAATCCTACGGCGTGCAGACCATCATTTTCACCGACATCGACAAGGACGGTATGCTGCAAGGCCCGAACTTTGAACAGCTCGGGCAGCTTCGGAAAGCAGTCTCCTGCGCGATCGTGGCGTCGGGCGGCGTGACTACGCTGGACGATATCGCCGGACTGCGCGACGCGGGCATTGACGCGGCGATTGCGGGCAAGGCAGTCTATACGGGTGCGCTCGATCTTGCCGCCGCGATTGCAGAAGCAAGGGCGTAATGCAGAATGCCGAATGGAGAATTGCAGAATCGCGCCTTGCGCGCACCTTCATTCTCCATTTTCCATTCTCAATTTTCAATTCTCTCGGAACGGAGTGGAAAATATAGTGTTAGCGAAACGTATCATCCCCTGTCTGGATGTCAAGGATGGCCGCGTGGTGAAAGGCGTCAATTTTGTCGGTCTGCGTGACGCGGGCGATCCGGTCGAATTGGCCAAGTTTTATTCGCAGGAGGGCGCGGACGAAATCGTATTCCTCGATATCACGGCGACGAGCGACAATCGCGCGACGATTGCGGACGTGGTGCGCCGCACCTGCCGCGAGGTGTTCGTGCCGGTCACGGTCGGCGGCGGCATCCGCACAGTCGAGGATTTTAAGGATATTCTGCGCGCGGGCGCGGATAAAATTTCGGTCAACTCGGCAGCGGTGAAAAATCCCGACCTGATCAACGCCGCGGCCGAGAAATACGGCAGTCAGTGCGTGGTTGTGGCCATCGATGCGCGCCGCAGTGAAAACACCGAATCCGGCTTTGAAGTATACGTTGCCGGCGGCCGCACGCCGACCGGCATTGACGCGATTGCGTGGGCGAAAGAGGCGTATGAGCGCGGCGCGGGTGAAATCCTGCTGACCAGCATGGATAAGGACGGCACAAAATCGGGCTTTGACCTTGAGCTGACCCAGCGTGTATGTGAGGTCGCGCCGATTCCGGTCATCGCGTCGGGCGGCTGCGGCACGCTCGAGCATTTTGCCGATGCGTTTGAACAGACCGATGTGACCGCGGCGCTGGCCGCCAGCCTGTTCCATTACGGCGAACTGCGCATCGGGGAAGTCAAGGACTACCTGCGGAAAAAAGAAATCCCGGTGCGCGGCTGAGATGGCGCATGGGGTGATTGCCGGACTGGATGGCCAGCTCGGCCGAAAACTGGACGCTTTTCTGAAATCCGGCCTGCGAGGATCCGATATTACACTGGTAAAGGAACGAAATACGATGGATTTATCAAAATTTTTCGTCAAGGGCGAGCTGATTCCGGTCATCTGTCAGGATGAGCGCAACGGCGAAGTCCTGATGCTGGGCTACGCGAATGAGGAAGCCCTGCGCCGCACCATGGAAACCGGTACGGCTTGGTTTTTCTCGCGTTCGCGCCAGAAGCTGTGGAACAAGGGCGAGACTTCGGGCAATTTCATCTTTGTGAAGAAGATTTTGTCTGACTGCGACG
>JBJDZO010000140.1:0-3220 GCA_051868095.1 Butyricicoccus sp.
AGAGATACCTTTTCCAGCTATCATCCAACGGTCAATTTTCTGTATTTTGGACTCGTGCTGCTGTTTTCGATGTTCTTCATGCATCCGGTATGCCTGATGATTTCGCTTACAGGCGCACTGACCTATAACATCTATCTGAACGGCCGCAAGGCAGTGCGGTTCAGCCTGTTGTATATGCTGCCAATGATGCTCATGGCTGCACTCGTCAATCCGGCATTCAACCACGAAGGCGCAACCATTCTGACGTATCTGCCTTCGGGCAATCCGCTCACGCTTGAATCCATTCTATATGGTCTGGCGGCGGCAGCGATGATGGCGGCTGTGATCCTTTGGTTTTCCTGTTACAATGCCGTGATGACCTCGGATAAGTTTGTATACCTGTTTGGACGGATCATTCCGGCGCTCAGTCTGGTGCTGTCCATGACACTGCGGTTTGTACCCAAATTCAAGGCGCAGCTTCATATTGTGAGCGAGGCGCAGCGGTGCGTCGGACGTGACGTGTCGAATGGCAGTCTGTTTCAGCGCATCCACAATGCGGTGATGATTGTGTCGATCATGCTCACTTGGGCGATGGAAAACGCCATCGAAACCGCAGACAGCATGAAAAGCCGGGGCTATGGCCTGCCGGGGCGGACCGCGTTCTCCATTTATCGGTTTGATGACCGCGACCGGAATGCGCTGTGCTGGCTGGCGTTCTGCGGTATGTATCTGGCGTGCGGCGCACTGGCTGGTGGGCTGGACTGGCGGTATTTTCCGAGTATCAAAGGTGTGGCTTTGGGTGCGTTTCCGGTCAGCTTCCAGCTGGTATATCTGGCGCTGTGCCTTACGCCGGTTGTGCTCAATGTACAGGCTGACCGTATGTGGACACGGCTGCATAAAAAGGAGGGACAGCCATGCTGCAAAGTTTGAATTTTCCGCTTTGCGAGAGCATGCGTGAGCAATACGGCGGCTGGGATGGGCTGCGTGCCGACTGCGCCGCGCTGGGCGTAGATGGTGTGGAAGGCATCTGGGGCGGCGAAGACATCCCGGCCGATTTCCCGCAGGATTTGATTGTGGGGTATCATTTGACGTTTTTCCCGGACTGGCTGGATTTTTACCGCGAGGACAAAACAGCGCTTTGCGAGAAATACGGCACATTGGACAATGCGTGGGCATTTTATGGCGGCAGTGGACCGGAAACCCTGCGGAAGCTGTATCGGGAGGATTTGGCACGCGCCCGAAAGCTGGGTGCGAAATATGTCGTGTTCCATGTGTCGGATGTATCCAACGAAGAAGGGTATACCTACCGCTGGCTGCATACCGACCGTGAGGTGATCGATGCATCGCTGGAACTGATGAACGAACTGCTGGCCGATGTGCCGCCGGATCTGGAATTTCTTGTAGAAAATCAGTGGTGGGCGGGATTCACCTTCATGGAGCCGGAGAAAACCGCATATCTGCTGGAGGGGATTCGTTATCCGCGAAAAGGCATTTTGCTGGACACAGGGCACCTGATGAACACCAATCTGTCCCTGGAAAGTGAAAAAGACGGCGTGGAATACATTGAAAATCTGCTGGATCGGCATGCGGACCTTCTCCCGTATGTCCGCGGCATGCATCTGCACCAGTCCCTGTCCGGTGCGTATGTGCGTGCACACACCGGCTCGCTGCCGAAAGATTTTCCGAGGGGAGATGCGAACGCGCAGTTCTCTTACAGCTATCAGCATATACTGCAAATCGACCGGCATCAGCCATGGACCGAACCGGCTGTCGCGCAGCTGATTGCGCGCATGGAACCGGCGTATCTGACGCATGAGCTGTCTGCGCAGAACCGTACCGCGCGGATGCAGGCAGCCGCCTGTCAAATACAAACCCTCAGGAAAGGTGGGCTGCATCTGTGATGGCACAAGAATCTTGTCTTACAATCGAGCATTTCACCTTTTCCTATCCCGAGCAGCGCAAACATGTGCTGGAAGATATCTCGCTGACCGTGCAGCCGGGCGAATTTCTGGTATTGTGCGGGCCATCGGGCTGCGGCAAAAGCACGCTGCTGCGGCAGTGCAAGACCGTACTTGCGCCGCATGGACAGCGCTCAGGCGAAATTTTTCTGGAAGGTGTGCCGCTGGACACGCTGGATACGCGCACACAGAGCCAGAACATTGGTTTCGTCCAGCAAAGCCCGGAAAATCAGATTGTAACCGATAAGGTCTGGCATGAGCTGGCCTTCGGGCTGGAAAGTCTGGGCTGCGACACGCCGACCATCCGCCGCCGTGTGGCTGAAATGGCCTCGTTTTTTGGGATTCAGACGTGGTTTTACAAAAATGTCACCGAGCTGTCCGGCGGACAAAAACAACTGCTGAATCTGGCATCCATCATGGTGATGCAGCCCAAGCTGCTGATTCTGGATGAGCCGACCAGCCAGCTTGACCCAATTGCGGCGTCTGATTTCCTTGCAACCATCGGAAAAATTAACCGCGAGCTTGGCACAACCGTTGTTCTGACCGAACACCGGCTCGAGGAGGCTTTTGCGTTTGCGTCGCGGGCAGCGGTCATGGACAAAGGGCGGCTGCTGTGCACGGGTACGCCGAATGAAGTCGGCATGAAGCTGCGGGATGCGGGACACGCGATGTTTCTCGCCATGCCGACTGCGATGCGGATCTGGGCAGCGGTCAAAGATGAGACAACCTGCCCAGTGACCGTGCGCGAAGGGCGCGACTGGCTGACGCATTTTACGGCAGGGCATACGCTTCACACGCTTCCGCCGGAAAAAAGATATGCGTATCCGGAAAAACCGGCACTGGAAGCACAGGATTTATGGTTCAAATATGAAAAAGACCTGCCGGATGTCGTGAAAGGTTTGTCGCTTTCGGTGAAGCGGGGCGAACTTCTGGCGCTGCTCGGCGGCAACGGCACGGGCAAAACCACCAGCCTCAAGCTGATGGCCGGGCTGATGAAACCTTACCGAGGCACGGTATCCGCGTATGGTTCCATCGGCGTACTGCCGCAAAATCCGCAGACGCTGTTTGTCAAGAAAACGGTGCGGGAAGATCTGTTTGAGATTCTCCGGGGACAAAAGCGGGAGACGCAGGAACGCAAGGTTTGCCATGCGGTGACGCTTTGCCGGCTGGAAGAACTGCTGGACCGCCATCCCTATGACCTTTCCGGCGGCGAACAGCAGCGTGCGGCGCTTGCAAAAGTGCTGCTGCTCGAACCGGACATTTTGCTGATGGACGAGCCAACC
>JBJDZO010000141.1:0-3220 GCA_051868095.1 Butyricicoccus sp.
ATAAAGGTTTTAACCAAATGAGCACCAGCCTGAAAACACTTTATACGGATTTGGAAGGTCAAGTGGCGCGCCAGACCGAAGACTTGGCACGCCAAAACCGTGATTTGGAGCTGTTGTACCAAACCACCCGCGACCTGCACCAAACCCACCAACCGAAAACAGCCGCCACAGAATTTCTGACCCGAACATTACCGGCAGTTTCAGCAGTCGCCGGCAGCGTACATTTGCTGGATTCCGAACACAAACGCTCGGATTTAGTAGCCAGCGTGGGTTTGCCGGAAGAAACCCAAATCGAACCTTATGCGGATTTAAACGGTGATTTATCCCATTCGATTCAAAATTTGCCGTTGCGTTTCTTAAATTCTCCCGATCAAGGCAAGCTGGTTTTTCTGAAAGACAATCCGTATTTCAAGCACCTGTTCCAGCCCATTCAGATCGGATCCAAGTGCTACAAAAATCGAATTGCATCCACCCCGCTTGGCGGAACCGCGGTGAGAACGGATGGTACCTATCCCGCCTCCTCTTTCCAGATCTATGTCGACAGAGCCGAGGGCGGATGCGCAGAGGTCTCCGGTTCCGAGACCGTTGTCGACTATCGGTATGGCACAAGAGTCACCATTCCGCCCATTGATTTCTCCGATCTGGAATCAAAACACAACCAGGGGCTTCGGGATTATACCAGCATGCTGCATGCGCATGGTGTCATTGCGACCGTGGAGTTGAACCACTGCGGCGCGAACCGTTTCGCATCCACAGGCACAACGGCCATCGGTCCCTGCGCCATTCCGGATCACAACGGCGTGAACGTCCTCGAAATGAACGAAGAACTGATGTGCTATGTCGAGAACTGTTTTGCAGACGCCGCCTGGTATCTGAAGCATGCCGGATATGACGGGGTCATCCCCCACATGGCGTCCGGCTGGCTTCTGCAGCAGTTCTTATCCCCGATCACCAACCACCGGACCGACGAATACGGCGGCAGCGCAGAAAACCGGGCCCGCTTCCCCCTCAGAGTGCTGCGCGCGATCCGCAGACGCTGCGGCGATGATTTTCTGATCATTCCGAGACTTTGCTGCAGCGAGAATGTCGATGGCGGTTACGGCGTCCAGGATGCCATCGCTTTCTGCAAAGCGTTTGACGGTGTGATTGACATGGTCAGCGTCACTGCCGGTGTCTACTATGAGCCTGTGCGAAGCCACGAGTATTCCAACATGTACGATCCGCACAACACCCACAAAGCGCTGGCTGCCGCGCTCAAGGAAGCTTGCGGCATCCCGGTTATGCTGACCGGCGGTATCAATTCACCGGAAGAGGCCGATCGGCTCATTGCAGACGGCGTCTGCGATCTGGTCGGATTGGGCCGTCAGATGCTGGCGGATCCCCATTGGGCGCGGAAAGCGGAATGCGGCCGCGCGGATGACATCAGCCGCTGCATTCGCTGCTTCCGCTGTTTCCCCGGACCACTAAAGGATACCGGCGGAAAAATGCTGGTTCCCCCAGATAAAAAGTGCACGATCAATCCGCTGTCCGACCTCAACGAACTGGAAGTACCAATCCGAGACTGGCCGAGACCGCAGGGCCGCCGCAGAGTGCTGGTCGTCGGCGGCGGTATTGCCGGCCTGACAGCCGCAGTCACCGCGGCACAGCGCGGTCATGAGGTGATTCTTGCCGAGAAAGACGGCGTTCCGGGCGGTCTTCTCAATTTCACAGATTACGACAGTCACAAGGTTGACCTGCACAATTACAAAGAGCTCTGCATCCGCCGTGTCTGCGAAGCGGGGATCGACGTCCGGTTGAACACAGAAGTCACGGCGGAAAACATCCGTGACTTCCATGCGGATGAGATCATCATTGCCGTCGGTTCTTCTCCGCTGACACCGCCGATCGAAGGAATTGAACGGACGATCCCTTCCGTGGCCGCCTATCGCCACCCCGAGCTTCTCGGCGATACGGTGGTAATTGCCGGCGGCGGACAAGTCGGATGCGAGGCATCTCTGAACCTGTCTGAACTGGGAAAGAAAGTGTCGGTCATCGAAATGCGGGAGGATGTTGCGATTGATGCCAATCCCATGCATCGCATAGCACTGACAGACAAAATGAAAGAGGATGGCGTCACGCTGTTCTGCGGTCACAAGTGCGTCCGTTTCACCGATCTCGGCGTCGAATGTGAGGATCCCACCGGAGCCTCTGTCCTGATCCCCGCCGACCGTATCGTCATGGCCTTGGGTATGCGGGCAAACAGCAAGCTTGCGGAAGAATTGAAAGGCGCCGCCGGTCCGGCGGCACGAGTTCAGCTGATCGGCGACTGCGTTCGCGCCGCCACGGTCCAGGTGGCAGTCGAGCAGGGGTATCTGGCAGCGATGAGAATCATTTGAGAGGAAGATTTCATGTTTATCACCAGAATTCGTATCACAGTCCTCAAAGCAGACGTAATGGACGAGCTCGCATCGGTTTACGGTCAGCTCCAGCCGGATGGGACCCGTACCACGCATCCATGTCCCTTTTTCCATCCCGGCGACAAATTTGAATTCAGCCTGAAGGGCGGCATCTCCGGCGGTCCTTTCTGCGAAATGGCCAAAAATGACCTTTTCACCATGTTGACTGCCATGGCGGGCACCGGGTCCGCAACCCCCGCCGGCCAGAAGAAGGACATTCCCCCCCAGATCTGCTGCTGTTCCGACGGTCTGCGCCCCGTGTTCTTCAAATTGGAAGTCATGGAGCCCGATGAGCTTTTATAATCTTCATTTTTCCTCCTCCTGCTAAAAGGCCGCGCCCAAAAGCCCTAAAGCTTTTGGGCGCGGTCTTTTTCTGGCTTACGCTCCGCTCAGATCCAACTGTCCAGCCAGATCCAGGTTGCGGCATAGACGCGAATCGCCTTGTACATATCCTCCAGAATGACAGCTTCATTCGCACCATGGGGTGAGCCGAACCGCTTCTTCTTAAACTCGAGCTCCGGCCCCAGATTCGGCCCGTATCCGATCGCGTTGGGCAGCAGGCTTGCATGAGTGCCGCCGGGCAGGACCGCCGGTTTCAGCTCTCCCATTCCCAGCAGCTCGTTTGCCATCGCAGTCAGCTTCAGGGGAAGCCCGTCCATGGAATCCAGCGGGATATACAGCGGTTTCTGCTTCTTCAGAAGCTCAACCTCAAAGCCCGCCTTTGCCGCTGTCTCCTCAATCGAAGCAACCACCTGATCCAGATCCGCCGTGATCGCGCACCGGAT
>JBJDZO010000142.1:0-3216 GCA_051868095.1 Butyricicoccus sp.
GACCTATTTGGGGCTGAATGAAGGCGAGCCGGTTGCCATGCTTGCCCAGTATTATGACACCAGCGACCGTCTGCTCCGCTCGCGGAAGATCGGCCTGCGCATGCGTTCGGAGAGCGGTGAAACCATTTGCTGCCTCAAGCTGCGCGACGCTTCAAACGATGGTCTGCACGTCCATGAAGAATATGAGTGCCCGGCTGACTCGTTGGAAGCCGGCCTCCAGCAGCTGCCCGAGGAGGGCGCTCCGATTGAATTGTGCAGAGCATTGCGTGCCGCAGAACTTTCCGTTGTTGCCGAAACCAAGTTCTCCCGACGCCGTGCCATCTGGAAAGACCCCATGTTTACCGCCGAACTGTCCTTTGATGAAGGCATGCTGTCCTCCTCCGGCAAGAGCATTCCGGTCGGTGAAGTCGAGTGCGAGCAGAAAGGCGGCGATGAAGCTTCTTTTGAGGAGGCTTGCCAGATTTTAGCATGCCGTTTCTCTCTGAAGCCTGAATCGCGCAGCAAACTGTCGCGCGCGCTTGATCTGGAACACATGCCGTGATGAAAGGCCGCAGGGGATGACGATGCGCCGCCTTCTCCGCGGTCGGTCTGTATGGCCATATACTTTTCTGCTGCTTTTTTGAATTTTTATCGAGTTTTGTGAATATACTTTACAAAATTCTCGCAAAATCATTTCCATACAGGCGATTTGTCCAGATTCTTCTTTATGGTTTAATATGACAAAGCAAACGAAAGCCGCAAGCGGAAAACTTGCGGCTTTTATATTGCATTGTTCGCGCATTTTCGATATAATGAATGTGAATATATATGTAAGCATCTTAAGGGGGACTGTAAAACAATGTATGCAAAACTTCCTGTCATTCTTGCGTTCATCTGCTACCTGATCTTCATGATGGGTATCGGTATGTACTTCTACGGCAAGAATCGTACCACCACGGAATACTTCCTCGGCGGCCGTAAGCTCGGTTCCTGGGTTGTTTCCATGTCCGCACAGGCATCCGATATGTCCGGCTGGCTGCTGATGGGTCTGCCTGGCGCCGCCTATCTGTCCGGTATCTCTGCCGGTTGGATCGGTATCGGTCTTGCAATCGGCACCTATCTCAACTGGCTGTTCGTCGCAAAGCGTCTGCGTCAGTACACCAAGGTCGCCGGCGATGCGATTACCCTGCCTCAGTTCTTCAAAAATCGCTTCCGCGATACCTCGGGCTGGCTGTCTGTCGTTTCCGCAATCTTTATTCTGGTGTTCTTCCTGTTCTATACCGCGTCCGGCTTCGTCAGCTGCGCCAAGTTATTCTCGTCGGTGTTTGGTCTGAACTACTACGCCGCACTGGTGATTGGCGCTGTGGTTGTCATTTCGTATACCTTTGCCGGCGGTTTCTTCGCGGTTTGCTGGACCGACTTCTTCCAGGGTCTGCTGATGTTCTTCTGCGTGCTCGCAGTTCCGACCCTTGCGATCCAGTCCATGGGTGGTTACTCGACGTTCATCAGCAATGTCGAAGCATTTAATCCGAATTTCCTGAGCATGCTTGTTGACGGCGCAACCAATGAGCCGTATACCGCCATCGGCATCATTTCTCTTCTTGCATGGGGTCTTGGCTACTTCGGTCAGCCGCATATCCTGATCCGCTTTATGGGCATTGAATCCCCCGCAGCGATCAAGAAATCCCGCCGCATTGCTACCATCTGGGTTGTTATTTCACTGACTGCTGCGGTTATGATCGGCGTATCCGGCCGCATGTTCCTTGGCGACAGTCTGCTGAATATCGCTGGTCAGGAGGAAACCATCTACATCTCCATGGTCGCAAAGATTTTCCCGGTATTCATCGGCGGCATTTTCCTGTCCGCAATTCTCGCGGCAATCATGTCCACCGCGGACAGCCAGCTGCTTGTTACCGCATCCGCGATTACCGAGGACTTCTACCACAACAAGATCCGTCCGAAGGCTTCTCCGTCTGAGCTGATGTGGGTCAGCCGTATCTGCGTTATGGTCGTTGCGCTGATCGCAGTGTTCATCGCAACCAATCAGAACAGCACTATTCTTGGACTGGTTTCCTACGCATGGGCCGGTTTCGGCGCCGCGTTCGGTCCGCTGGTTCTGATTTCGTTGTTCTGGAAGCGCGCGAACAAATATGGCGCATATGCCGGCATCATTGTCGGCGGTCTGACATCGATCATTTGGGCACAGCTTTCCGGCGGTATCTTTGATCTGTATGAGATCGTTCCAGGCTTCTGCTTTGGCCTCATTGCCATTGTGATTGTCAGCCTGCTTACTCCCGCACCCGATGCGGAAATTGAGGCCGAATTCAATTCTTACAACACCTGCGAAGACTGATTATTTTAAGGAGGCATCGGGCAGTGGCGCGCAAAAAACGTCGTACATGGTTAAATCCTCCCCTGCCCCATGTTCTTCTGATCGCATTTACCTTGCTTTTTCTGATCTTCAGCAGTTTTCTGTGCAGCTATTTTCCTGCACCGATTCTGTCTGAAGATACAACCGTACATTTTCTGGATGTTGGTCAGGCGGACTGTACTCTGTTCCTTTCCGGCGGTGAAGCCGTGCTCATCGATGCCGGCACCGCCGATATGGGCCAGCGTATCGTTTCCTATCTGGCCAGTCAGGGTGTCACGGAGCTGCGCGCTGTGATTGCCACCCATCCGCACGCCGATCATATCGGCAGCATGAGCACTGTGCTCGCCTCGTTTGATGTGGATGCCTTCTATACCACAGATGCGGTATATACGACTTGGACATACGAAAATATGCTTCGTATGGTTGAGGTGCAAGGTATTCCCATCACCGTTCCAAGCCCTGGCGACACATTAAAACTGAAATCCGGCGCTTTGTTCCGCTTTCTTAGCCCGCAGCCGGACGCACAGTACGAAAACATCAACAACGCCTCGCTTGTCTGCATGTTCGAAGCCGGTGATTTCCGCGTCCTCATGATGGGAGACGCGGAAGAAGAAATTGAGCAGGAACTGCTGGACAACGACATCGACCTGCGCTGTGATGTCATCAAAATTGGACATCATGGCTCTGCTTCATCCTCCATCCTGAAGTTTCTTCAGGCTACCCACGCGCGCACCGCAATCCTTTCTTACGGTGCGGACAACAGTTATGGTCATCCTCACGAGGAGACGCTCCGGAACCTCAATGCTGCTGTTATCCGCGATGTGCGCAGTACGGCGGAGGAAGGTACCATCGTGATCAAATTTCCG
>JBJDZO010000143.1:0-6237 GCA_051868095.1 Butyricicoccus sp.
AATGACTATAATAAGAACTGTAAGGAGCAAGGCTCCAAAACAAATAAAAAAGACTTTATGTTAACGAAATGGAGGAACCCTCATGAAGAAGCAGTCGTTTTTCCAGCAGCTCTGCGCGGCGAATTATTCCTTTGCGCTCCAGAACGACGCGGGCGCACACGCAGAGGCTTCCCGTTCGCGCGCGGCACAGAAAGCGCAGCACTAATAGACAACATAAAAACAGTTATTGATTAAGGAGATTGACTACCATGAAAAAGAACAACTTCTTCCAGATGCTTTGCGACGCCAACTACAGCTACATGCGTCAGAACAACATGCGTGCCCGTTTTGCCGGCCGCAAAGATCAGTAAGCCCTCAGCCTCATTCGGATCAGAATATACCGAAAGCCCCGCTCACAGGAGCGGGGCTTTTCGCGTGCTTTATTTTCGAATCGCAAGCAGGAAAATGGTCAGCAGGATGCAGGCAAATCCGGCTGCATCGGTTGCGGTCAGCTGCACACCCAGCCAGAATACCGCAAATAATGCGGCGCAAACCGGCTCAATCGACGAAACTAGACTGCCCTTTGCCGGGCCGATGCGGTGCACGCCTTCGATATACAGCGTGAACGCGGCGACCGAGCCGAGTAAAATGATGTAGCCCGCGTACAGGACAACTTCGCCCGTCACCTGCACGGCCATGGTCCACGGGTGTTTCCACAGCATCATGGCCACACCGCCTACAAACATGCCCCAGCCGACAACCTCAAACGAGTCATAGACCGCCAGCAGGCTGACCGGTGACAGCGTGTACACCACAACAAACACCGCGCTCAGCAGACCCCAGAACAGCGCCTGTCCGGAAAGAACCATAGTGTGTACACTGCCGTGGGTGGCGATCAGGAAAATGCCGACAAGGTCGAGCACGAGCACGAGCACCTCAAGCGGTTTGGGCCAGCGGCGCTCCCGCAGGCACAGAAGAGCCATAATCAGCGCCGGGCCGAGATATTGCAGCACGGTTGCCGTGCCCGCGTTGGAATATTGGATGGCGGTCAGATAGGTGTATTGGCAGCCGCTCATGCCCAACAGGCCGAACAGCAGCAGCAGGCGTGCATGGCGCGGGGTGCGCCAGATGGCAAACGCCTCTTTGCCCTTGCGCAGGAATGAAACCAGCACCATGAGCAAACCGGCAATCATCAGCCGCCAGGGCACCAGCCAGTCGCTGGTCAGGCCGCAGCGGGTGAATAAATACTGGCTGCACGCACCCGAGAGGCCCCACAGGCAGCCGCCGAAAAAGGCCATCAGAAACCCGGCGCCGTACCCGGACGGACGGGTGGATTGCTGCATAAAAGGTCATCCTTTCCGAAAAATTCTGTCCATTCACCAGTATAGCGGGCCGGACAGCATTTGACAAGAAAAAACCCCCGGAAATCCGGGGGCTCTTGTTTACAGGAGCGGAGACAGCAGGCGCAGCACCGATGCGACAACCGACGAGGCCCACGGCACATGCCGGAACCATTCGCTGTCGATCTCACGCGACTGCCCAAGGATGTCCTGAATGTCCTGCTTGATCTCACGGATGACCTTGCCGCCGTACAGCACGGTGCCGCATTCGAAATGCAGGAAAAACGAACGGAAATCCATGTTGATTGTGCCGACAACCGCCACATCATCGTCCGAAACGATCATTTTCGCGTGCAGGAAGCCCGGCGTATACTCATAGATGCGCACGCCCGCACGGGTCAGCTGCTGATAAAACGACCGCGTGACCAGATACACATATTTCTTGTCCGGGATGCCGGGCGTGATGATGCGCACGTCCACACCGCTTTGCGCGGCCGTGGTCAGGGCGGTGATCATCTCGTTGTCCAGCACCAGATACGGCGTCGTGATATACACATAATCGCGCGCGTTGTTGATGATCTGCATGTATACGGTTTCGCCCACGTTGAAGTCATCCAGCGGCGTGTCACCGAACGACTGCACATAGCCGTCGCCCGGGCGGCTGATCGTCGGGCGGTACTGGGCGTGGTCGGTCACGGCAATGCGGGTTGCGTACTCCCACATCTCCAGAAAGCATTCGGTCATGTTGGCTACGCCAGCGCCGCGCAGCTCGATGCCGGTGTCCTTCCAGTGGCCGAAGGGCGATTTGCGGTTGATGTATTCGTCCGCGATGTTCGCGCCGCCCATATACCCCACATTGCCGTCAATGACCGTGATTTTGCGGTGGTCGCGGTAGTTGAGGTAGGTGTTGAGCGTCGGGATAAAGCGATTGAAGCGCACGATGCGGATGCCGAGCGAGCGCAGGTAGCGGTCGTATCCGGAGGGCAGCTTGGACATACAGCCCGCATCGTCGTACATGATGCGCACCTCTACGCCCTGCGCGATTTTCTGCGTTAGGATCTCCAGAATGGGCTGCCACATTTCGCCCTGCTCGATGATGAAATACTCCATAAAAATGAACCGCTGCGCCTTTTTCAGCTCCTCGCACATGGCGGTGAACTGATGCTCCACGAGCGGGAAATAGCGCACTGCGGTTTCACCCCACGCGGGCATGCCGGTGAGCGATTCGATGTAACCGGTACGGCGGGTGTGGCGCGGCATGGACGCAATCAGCCGTCCGCCCGCCGGATGCGACAGGTCACCTGAGAAATCCGGCCGCGGCGCGGTGAATTTTTTCTGGGCGCGGGCGCGGTTGAAGGGCGTATTGCCCCACGCCAGATAGAAAATGCCGCCGAACAGCGGGAAGGTCAGGATGAGCACAATCCACGGGATTTTGTACGAAGGATTGTCATATTTGCGGATGAGCCAGATGATGATGACCGCAGTGAGCAGGTTGCACAGCCAATTGAACCACGTGAAATGTTCGGTCAGGGTATTGATGCCCCAGATGACCAGAACAGCCTGAATGACAATCAGCAGCGCACCCATCAGACGGCGGTCGCCGAGAAGTTTGCCAAGATGCCTTTTCATGTTTGCCTCCACACAAAGATGCGAATACCCCACGATTCCATGATACCGCCTGCACCGGAAAAAGTCAATCTTCGCCGCGTAAAGCCCGCGTAAAGGCATGATTTGCGGCCTGCGCGCATACACTGTCACAGAAAATCGGGAGGGGAGACCGGAATGATGACAGTTTTACTCGCTGCGGCGTTTTTCACGCTCGGCCTGTATTTGACCATGCGCGGCGGCGACAGCTTTGTGGACGCGGCTGCCCGGCTGGCCGAAGCGAGCGGTGTGCCGCGGTTTGTGGTCGGCGCAACGCTGGTCAGCCTGTGCACAACCGCGCCCGAACTGACCGTGTCGCTGCTCGCGACCGTGCGCGGCTCCACCGAACTCGCGGTCGGCAACGCGGTTGGTTCGGCGGCCTGCAATACCGGCCTGATTCTGGGCGTGTCCGCGCTGCTGGCGCCCGCCGTGTTCCGCGCCCGCGAAGCCAAAACCAAGGGCGGCCTGATGCTGACCGCCGCCATTCTGCTCGGCTGCTTTGCTGTGGATAGCCGGCTGGCACCCGGGGAAGCGCTCGGTCTGCTCGCGGTGCTGTTCGCGTTTCTGGCGATGAATTTGCAGGGCGCAGCGCAGGAACGTGAACGGACGCGGACTACACCCATGGAATCCGGCGAAACGCTGCGGACGGTGAGCCGGTTTGGGCTGGGCGCGGCGGCGGTCGTGCTGGGCGCAAAGCTCATGGTAGATAACGGCGTGCTGCTGGCGCGCATGCTCGGCATCCCGGAAGCGGTCATCGGGCTGACACTGGTGGCGCTCGGCACCTCGCTGCCCGAACTCATGACCGCGCTTGCAGCCATCCGGCGGCACGAAGGCACGCTGTCCGCGGGCAATATCGTGGGTGCGAACCTCATCGATCTGACGTTTGTGCTGCCCGCCTGCGCCGCAGCGGGAGGCGGCACGCTGCCGGTCGCGCACGAGGTGTTTTCCCGCGATTTGCCGTTTACGGTGGTGCTGATGGGCATTGCCATGCTGCCGCCCATGTTTTCCGGACGGCTGCGGCGCTTACAGGGCGCGGCACTGCTCGGCGTATATGGGCTGTATCTGTATTGTCTGGCCGGATGAACGATTTTTGCGAATCTTTCCCACAAAGCCGGACGACTGTGGTATAATTACTATATATGTGTATCTGATGTGCACAGAATACGAGTGTTAAGGAGTATTCCCTCATGTTTGATTTCCATGCCCGCGTGCCGCAGAAGGAACTCGAGAGCCGTCTGACCGCGCTGCGTGCGCGCCTGACCGCCGCCGACCCGGACTGGCAGCTTGCGCTTGTAAACAGTAAAGTCAATATGTATTATCTGGCCGGAACCATGCAGGATGGTGTGCTGACCATCACGCCGGACGAAGCCATTCTGTGGGTGCGCCGCCAGTATGACCGCGCCGTGCGCGAATCCGAATTTGCCGACATTCGGCCCTTCCGGTCGTACCGCACGCTGGGCGAGCATTTCAGCGAAGTGCCCGCGGCGGCTTATGTCGAAGCCAAGACCGCAACCCTCGAATGGCTCGGCATGGTGCGAAAATATCTGCCGTTCGGTGAGTGGAAGCCGCTTGTGCCCCATCTGAACGCCCTGCGTGCGCACAAAAGCGCCTACGAGGTGGACTGCATGCGCGAAGCCGGAAAGCTGCACGAAGAAGTAATCGAAACGGTCATGCCTACGCTGCTGCGCGAGGGCATGAGCGAAGCCGAGCTGTGCGGCGCGGTGTATCTGGAGCTGCTGAAACGCGGCTCGATGGGCATTTGCCGCTACAACCAGCCGGTTGGCGAGGACGTGGGCGGCTTCTGCGGCTTTGGCGAGAATACCAATGACGCGCTGGCCTTTGACGGCCCGGACGGCTGTGCGGGCACCTGCATCGCGGTGCAGTCGATTGGTTCGCCTGTGCGTGCGCTCAAAAAGGGCGATCTGGTGCTGATGGATATGCCGGCCGGCTTGCTCGGCTACCACACCGACAAATCGGTGGTGTATTATTACGGCTGCCTTGCGGACGACCCGAACGCGGCGCTGATCCGCGAAGCCTATGACCTGTGCGCGTCGATTGAGCGCTGGGCGGCGGCCGAACTGAAGCCGGGCGCGATTCCGGAGGACATTTACCAGCAGGCGGCCGCGATGGTGCCGGACAAGTTCCGGAAGGGCTTCATGGGCGGCGGCAAGTTCCTCGGCCACTCCATCGGCCTGACCATGGACGAAGCGCCCGTGCTGGCGAGGTCATTCCGGGAACCGCTTGAAGAAGGCATGCTGTTTGCGGTCGAACCCAAAATCATGCTGGACGGCATCGGTCTGGTCGGCACCGAAAACACCTATCTGGTCACCGAAGCGGGCGGCGAATCGCTGACCGGTCACATCCTGTCGCTGACCGAAATCGGCTGAGGAGGCGCGTGAAATGAGAAAATTTGTGCTGGTCGCCAACTCGACCATCGACGAGACCGCCGAATACTATGAAATGAACGACATCAAATGCGCGGCGCTGTCCTTCACGATCGATGGGCGCACCATCAAGGAGGACTTTGGCCGCACGATGCCGTTCCATGAATTTTTTGAAAACCTGCGCGCGGGCAACATGAGCACCACTTCGCAGGCACAGCTTGAGGATTATCTGGCGATTTTCCGCGCGGCGTGTGCCGAGGGCATGGATGTGCTGTATGTCGGCTTTTCGTCCGGACTGTCCGGCTCGTACCATGCGGGATGCATGGCGGCGGCCGAGGTGCGCGAGGAATATCCGGAGCGTGTGATTCGCTGCGTGGACTCGCTGAGCGCAGCGGGCGGCGAAGCGATTCTGGTGGAAAAGGCGCGGCAGATGCGTGACGCGGGCTGCACGGCGGACCAAGCGGGCGATGCGGTGGAAGCGCTGCGCCTGCATGTGATCCACTGCGTGACAGTGGATGATCTGAATCATCTGTGGCGCGGCGGTCGTGTCAGCCGCACATCGGCGGTGGTCGGCGGCCTGATCGGCATCAAGCCGATGATTTATGTGGATGACGAAGGCAAGCTGGAGGTCTGCGGAAAGATTCGCGGCCGCAAAAAGGCGCTGAACGCGCTGGTAGAGACCACGCTCGAGCAGATCACCGACCGGGAAACCCCGGTGCGCATCAGCCACGGCGACTGCGAAGAGGACGCGCGGTATGTCGCCGAACGGCTGGAGGCCGCGGGGCTGAAAACCGAGGTGCGTATGATTGACACGGTCATCGGTTCGCACACCGGCCCGGGCGTTATGACGGCGTTTTTTGTCGGCGGCAAGCGCGGCCCGTTCTGAGCGG
>JBJDZO010000143.1:6337-14124 GCA_051868095.1 Butyricicoccus sp.
CCGGGCGTTATGACGGCGTTTTTTGTCGGCGGCAAGCGCGGCCCGTTCTGAGCGGGGACGTCCCTGCCCGTGGAAAATGTGCGCCTGTCTGGGGCATGTATCTGCTCTCGTCTTATTTGCGCACAGCGCGGGGATAAGGTCAGAGGGCTACGGCCTCCGGCGGCATGGCTTCGCCAAGGTCGCCGCTGAACAGCCCACCGGGCTGTTCAGCCCCGCAAGCTTTTGAAAAAGCCCTGGCAAAACTTCAAAGGCCCGGAACCATACGGTTCCGGGCCTTTTGTGTGTCCGATGATTATTTTTCCTTGACTGCGCCGTCCTTGATGAGATCCCAGTTTTTGTGCAGGTAATCCCAGCCGGAATACAGCGTCACGAGGGTCATCACCCATGCGGTGATCTTCGGGATGCTGAGTACGAACGCGCCTTCAAACATGCCATAGCTCAGGCTGATAGCAAGCAGGAAATTGATGATGATACCGGCGATCTGGACGCAGGTTTTCACCTTGCCGGTCCAGGTGGCGGCGAGCACGCGGCCCTTATTGGCGGCCACGATGCGCAGCGAGGTGATGATAAATTCGCGCGCGAGGATGATGAACACCATCCACGACGCCATGAAGCTTTGCTCAACGAAAATGAGCAGCGCGGCGGTGACAAGCAGCTTGTCCGCGAGCGGATCGACGAATTTGCCGAAATCGGTCACCTGATTGTACTTGCGGGCCACATAGCCATCGAGAAAGTCGGTGAACGACGCCGCGCAGAACAGCACAAGCGCAATAATGGCGCTTGTCGGCGCAGCCGGGGCAACGGTTATCAGCGGCTGCATGCCGAAATACACGAAAAACGGAATCATCGCAATGCGGACGAGTGTGATTTTATTTGCAGTGGTCATGTTGTGGTCAACCTCCTACCCGGACGCCTTCGAGGTCAGCGCCCAGACTGTTTTCGATGCGCACGGTGACAAATTCACCGGGCTGGACTTCGGTTTCCGACGCGAAGTACACGCGGCCATCCACATCGACCGAATCGGCATAGCTGCGCCCGAAGCAAAGTCCGGACTCATTATCCCACCCTTCGCACAAAACGTCAAGCGTTTCATGCATGCGGGACAGATTGTAGTCGTCGATGACACCCGATTGCAGCTCCTCGACGATCAGGCGGCGGCGATGCTTTTCCTCCTCATCGATCTGGTCGGGCAGCTCGGCGGCTTCGGTGCCTTCCTCGGGGGAGAACTCGAACACGCCCGCGCGCTCGATGCGCACATCCTGCAAAAATTCGCACAGCTCGGCAAATTCTTCCTCGGTTTCACCCGGCAGGCCGACGATCAGGCTGGTGCGCAGAACAAGGCCGGGAATGCGGCCGCGCAGGGTGTGAATGAGGGTGGTCAGGCTGTCGCGGTCACCCGGGCGGTGCATGGCGCGCAGAATGCGTTTGGAGACATGCTGAAGCGGGATATCGAGGTATTTGACGATTTTCGGTTCGTCCGCGATCACGTCGATCAGTTCATCGGTGATCTGGTCGGGGTAGAGGTAGTGCAGGCGCACCCAAGTGAAGTCCATTTTGCACAGCTCGCGCAGCAGAGCGGGGAGAAGGCGCTTGTGCTCGGGCAGATCCAGACCGTATTTGGTGATGTCCTGCGCGATGACAATCAGTTCCTTCACGCCGTCGGCGGCGAGAGCGCGGGCTTCGTCCAGCAGACCGGCGAAATCGCGGCTGCGGTAGGGGCCGCGCAGCTTGGGGATAATGCAGTAAGCGCACTTGTTCGAGCAGCCTTCCGCAATTTTGAGGTAGGCGGTATAGGATGGGGTCAGGCGGTCGCGTGCGCCCTCGAGCGCGGCGGCGGTCATATCGGCCATGTAGGCGGCCTTTTTGCCCGCGAGCACGTCGCGCACCGCGTCCACAATGTTGTCATAGCTGCCCGTGCCGCAGATCACATCGACTTCGGGGAGATCCTGTTCGATTTCGGCGCGGTAGCGCTGCGCGAGACAGCCGGTCACGATCAGACCCTGCAAATGGCCTTCTTCCTTGTAGCGGGCGGTGTCGAGGATGGTTTCGATGGCCTCACTTTTGGCCGCTTCGATGAAACCGCAGGTATTGATAATGCCAACGTCCGCGTCGGACATGTCGTCGGTGATCGTATAGCCCGCATCGCGCAGACGGGCCAGCATATGCTCGGAATCGACCAGATTCTTGGCGCAGCCGAGCGAAATCAGCGAAATTTTGGTCAAAACATTCCCTCCTGTAAAACTTTTATTCAGTTTATTCTATCACACCCGCCGGGATTTGTCAGCAGGAAAAAACACGCCGCCCGGAACAAACCGGACGGCGAAACGCACGGGTTTTTGTGCAGGATTGCGGGAAACGCTGAGCATGCTCAGGGAAATTGCGCACCTTAGTCGAACTGCTCATCAAGGGCGGCGCCATATTCGTTCAGCGCACGGCGGATATCGCTCCACTGGAATCCGCGCCGCTGGAGATACGCGACCGCACGCTGTACGGCTTTGGGGTCGGACAGGTCGCCGCGCAGTTTTTTGTCGAGCAGGGCGCGCAGGGCGGCATCGTTCGGCGTGTAGTCCTCCATCGCCGCGTCCGCGTCCTGACGGGAAACGCCGCGTTTGCGCAGCTCCTGCCGGATGCGCAGTGCACCATAACCGCGCCGGTCATAGGAATGCACGGTGGATTCGGCAAAGCGGCTGTCATCGAGCAGGCGGCGTTCGGTCAGCCACGCAAGCGCATAATCGGCGGCGTCCTCGCTGTGGCCTTTTTTCAGCAGCTTTTCACGCAGGGCTTTGGCGCTTAGACCGCGGTAGGAAAGCTGTTTCGCGGCGTCATCCAGCGCGGCCTGATAGGCTTTTTCCAGTTCCTCGCGGGTCATCATACTTCGAGATCGTCGTCAAAGTCGTCCGCATCGATGGATACCGCCTTGGCCGACGAAACCGGGGCAGCCTTGGGCGGCTTGGGTGCTTCGGCATCGTCGCCGTCCTTGGCCTTGGCGAGCGGCTGCTTGAGGCCCTTCTTGGCGGCTTCCGCACGTTCGGCAAGGATGGCTTCCTCGATCTGCTTGTGCACCTGTTCGGCATCCTCGGGGTGATCCTTGAAGTACAGCTTAGCGTTGTCGCGGCCCTGTCCCAAACGGATATCGCCCATCGAAAACCATGCGCCTGCCTTCTGTACAATGCCGTATTTTACGCCGAGATCGACCAGCTCGCCGGTGAAGGAGATGCCTTCGCCGTACATGATGTCAAATTCGGCCTCCTTGAACGGGGGAGCGACCTTGTTTTTGACAATTTTGCAGCGGGTATGGCTGCCGATCAGGGTCGAGCCATCCTTGAGGTGTTCGACGCGGCGCACATCGATGCGCACCGAAGCGTAGAATTTCAGCGCACGGCCGCCGGTCGTGACCTCGGGGTTGCCGTAAATGACACCGACCTTCTCACGAAGCTGGTTGATGAAAATAACGCAGCAATTGGACTTGGCAATCGAACCGGCCAGCTTGCGCATGGCCTGGCTCATCATGCGGGCGTGCAGGCCAACAAACGAGTCACCCATATCGCCTTCAATCTCGGCACGCGGCACAAGCGCGGCAACCGAGTCAACCACCACAATGTCGATGGCGCCCGAACGCACGAGCGCTTCGGTGATTTCGAGACCCTGTTCACCGGTGTCCGGCTGGGAAACCAGCAGGCTGTCGATGTCCACGCCAAGCGCACGGGCATAAACCGGGTCAAGCGCATGCTCGGCATCGATGAACGCGGCTTCGCCGCCCATTTTCTGAGCCTGTGCAACCGCATGCAGGGCAACCGTGGTTTTACCGGAGGATTCCGGCCCATAAATCTCGATAATACGGCCACGCGGCAGACCGCCGATGCCGAGCGCCATGTCCAGACCGATCGAACCAGTCGGGATGTGCTCGACATTCATACCCGCGTTTTCGCCCAGACGCATGACCGCGCCCTTGCCGAAGTTCTTTTCAATCTGGCCGAGGGCCTGTGCGAGTGCTTTCTTTTTATCCGCAGCCGGAGCGACCGGCTCAATGTGCTTTTTCTTATCTGCTGCCATGATGATAGCCTCCTGACATGAAGATGGAACGCCCGAAGAAAACGGGCGTTCTGTCTGACTGCTATCAGCATAGCACAGTGCTGATTTTTTTGCAAGAGATTTTTCGAAAATACGTTCGATTATTTTTGCTGGAATATTTTACACCTTCGCCTTGACCACCACAACACGCTGGATGCCGGAGAGATCCTCAGCCATGAAAATATCGTGCATGCCGCGTGCGTCGAAGATGTCCGCTACATCCTGCGCCTGCTTCCAACCGCATTCAAAGTACATCCGGCCACCGGGATTCATCATTTTTACCCAGTTTTTCGCAATGTTCCGGTAAAAATCCAGCCCATCCTCACCGCCATACAGCGCCATGCGCGGTTCATAGTCCACAACGCTTTTGTCCAGTTCTTCCATTTCGGCGGCTGTGATGTACGGCGGGTTGCACAGCATGATATCAAAGGTGCCCAGATGTTCATCGGGCAGGCTGAGCGCGTTGCCGGCCGCGGTGAAATACCGTGCGGTCACGCCCAGACGGCGGGCGTTTTCGCGTGCCACCACCAGCGCATCCTCGGACAGATCGACCGCGCAGCAGCGCGCGTCCGACACCTCGCCCAGCAGCGCAAGGCCGATGCAGCCCGAGCCGCAGCACAGGTCAAGCACCTTGGGCGCATGGAGGGTTTTGGCGTCCTCGATGGCGAGCTGGCACAGCGATTCGGTATCCGAGCGCGGAATCAGCACATTTTTGTTGACAAAAAAAGTATAGCCGCAGAAATCCCATTCGCCGAGAATATAGGCGAGCGGTTCGCCCTCGACGCGGCGGGTGGCCATTTCGTGGGCGCGGTCAACCGTTTCCGGGTCGAGGTAATGATACGCCCAGTCGGCGGTCATGCGCTTGTCCACGCCCGCGGCAAAGGCGGTCAATTCACGTGCTTCCAGTTCGGCCATGGAGATTTCCGCTGCGCGGAACCGGCGGCGCACATCAATATAAAGATCGTTGATGGTGATGGTCATATGTTTATCCTTCTGTCCCTTTCATAAAGATAGGAGATAGAAAGATAGAAGATAGGAGATAGGAGATAGGAGAGCGCTCCTCCCTTTTTATCTCCTATCTTCTATCTCCTCACTCCTATCTTTTTTTGTTACCAGTTGTCGCTGCCATCGTTCGGGATGACACGGTTTACGCCCTCAATCGCAACCTCAATCATGCTGTCGTCCGGCTCAAACACGGTCAGATGCTGGATCATCAGGCCCGGCCAGCGCAGGGTGCGGCATGCCAGATTGTCATGACGGCCCGCGTAGCGGTTGAATTCATACGAAATGCCGACCACGAGCGGTAAAAGAATCAAGTGGGTCAGCGCACGCAGGAAGGGGTTGGTCACGGTGATGACCGAGAACACAAGCGAAGATACAATGGTTGCCACGATGACAAGCACGAACATGAAGCTGGTGCCGCACCGCGGATGGAACCGCGGCATATTGCGGATGTTTTCAACGGTCAACGGCAGACCGGCTTCGTAGCAGAAAATCGTCTTATGTTCGGCGCCGTGGTATTCAAAGGTGCGACGGATGTCCTTCATATGGGACACCGACCACATGAAACACAGGAAAATAAAGATGCGCAGAATGCCTTCGAACAGATTGCGCGCGACATTCGGCGTGGCTTTTGGCAGCAGGCCGCTGACAAACGACGGCAGCAGCATGAACAGCCCGACCGGAATGGCAATGCCGATCACCATGGCGACCGCCATGATGGCTTGTTCGAGTTTTTCCGAGCCGAGCTTCTTTTCCAGCCATTGTTCGAATTTGGATGGCTCCTCATCGGTGTCATCCTCGATGAATTTGGAGGAATAGTCGATGTCCTCCAGACCTTCCTTCAGAGCGGTGAACAGGCTGTACGCGCCCCGGCAGATGGGGAGCTTCCAGAACTTGCTTTTCGGGACGTTCGAGGCGCGTTCCTCGACCGCGAGTGTGCCGTCCGGCTTGCGCACGACCACGCAGGTGCGTTTGGGGCCTTTCATAACGATGCCCTCAATAATAGCCTGCCCACCGATGGTCGTTTTACGGATACACGGGGGCATTTGGTATTTGCTCATGGTTCGATGTCCTCCACGGATTCGGGAATGGGTTCGGCCGAAACAACCGGGTCAATCGCCGGAATACGGATGTAAACCGCTGTGCCTGCGCCCTGCTTGCTCGTGATATCGAGCGAGCCGCCATGCATGCTGACGATTTCATCGGTTACGGCAAGACCAATGCCGCTGCCGCGCTGTTTGGAAGAACCTTTGTAGAATTTTTCTTTGACGAACGGCAGCTCGGCTTCCGGAATACCCGGGCCCCAGTCGCGCACGCATACCACGATAGTGTTTTCTTCGCGGCTGAGTGCGACCTCGATTTTGCCGCCCGAACGGCCGTATTTGGCCGCGTTGTCGATGATGTTCAGGAAAACCTGCTTCATGCGGTGCCGGTCACCCGAGATGAAGTAGCTGTCCGGTTCCTTGCTGTAATGCAGAGTCATGTCCGAGTTGCGCAGCAGGTTTTCATACATATAAACAGCCTCGTACAGCTCGATGGAGACGTCAAAGGCCTCCATTTCAAGCTTCATACGGCCGGATTCCATGCGGGCAAAGTCGAGCAGTTCCTCGACCATCTGGGTCAGGCGATGGCTTTCCTTCTGGATGATATCCAGACCCTGCATGACTTCTTCGGGATCCTGTGCGCCGCCCGCGATGAGCGTTTCACTCCAGCCCGCGATGGCGGTCAGCGGGGTGCGCAGCTCATGCGACACCGAAGAAATAAAGTCGTTTTTCATGCGTTCGGCGCGTGCGATTTCGTCCGACATGTGGTTGATGGAGTCGCACAGCTCGCCGATTTCGTCGTCATAGGCTTTGTGCAGACGCATGCCGTACTGACCGGCGGCGATTTCCTTGGCGATTTCGTTGATGCGCGTGACCGGCATCAGAATCGACCGGATAAAATAGCTGTTCGACGCGATTACCAGCGCCAGAAACAGCAGACAGGCCGCAATCGAGATCAGAATAATGATGGTGATTTGGCGTTCGGCGATTTTGAGTGAGGACATGACACGCACCGCGCCGAGCAGGTCGCCGCGGGACGAATACATGGGTTCGCTTACGCTCATGATGCGTTCGCCGGTCATCGGGTCCTCGCCCGACCAGCTGCACACGGTTTCTTCGGTCAGTGCGCGGTGCACATCATCGGTCGAGGGATTGGGGTCAGCGGTCAGCGCTGAGGTGGACATCAAGATACGGCCCGCGCCGTCGATGAACTGGAGTTCCACCTTGTCCTTGTCCTCGTAGCCCAGCACGTACTGCCGGATACCGCTCAGATACTGGTCATAGGTAGCCTGTGTGAAGTTGTCGCGCACCGAGGATGCGGCGCTGTGTACCCGGCTTTTGAGGTTGTCCCGGATGCTGGCAAAATAGTAGTTTGAGATGCCGACTGACACAAAAATGATGATCAAAGCCAGAATCACGACCACAAAGCTGAGAGAATTGACCAGCCAGCGGCCTTTCAGACCGCCGGGAGCATGCTGCACACGGTCTTCCGCCGGGGGTGCCGCTGCGGCAGCAACGCGCGGCTTCGCGGGCTTCTTGCGGTATTTCATGCTTCCCACATGTACCCATAGCCGCGCACCGTGACGATATAGCGCGGATGCGCCGGGTCGTCCTCAATCTTGATGCGCAGGCGGCGGATGTTGACGTCCACGATTTTCAGTTCGCCGACGT
>JBJDZO010000144.1:0-14021 GCA_051868095.1 Butyricicoccus sp.
TGATGCGCTCGACAGACAGGTAATTGAGCAAAACAATAGTGTAAAGCAGGGATACAAGCAGCATCCGGTACTTTTTCCAGAAGTTCTTTTCCATAATTCCTGATTCCTTGTCTTCAGATTTTAGTTCGTTACTGGTTATACCATAAAAGCGGGGGAAACTCAACAAGTTTCCGCCCGCTTTCATGATTCCGAAATAAATTTTGTGCAGCCATACAAATTTACAATTTCTTTACATGGCCTGCATTATCACAAACACATCAAATATTGTCCGTATAATGTCTGACCAAGTTTTCCAGCCAGCCGATGCAGATCATCCTCTCCGATGTAGCCGCGCAGATAGGCAATTTCCTCGAGGCAGGCGATATAACGGCCCGTGTGATCCTGCACCTGCTTGACCGCCTGACCGGCCGCCAGCAGATTATCAGCCGTGCCTGCATCGAGCCAGGTAAAGTCTCGATCCAGCTTTATGACATGGAGCTGGTCGCGCCGCAGGTACTCCAGATTGACGTCGGTAATTTCCAGTTCACCGCGCGCCGAAGGCGTCAGGCTGCGGGCGATGTCGATCACCTGATTGTCATAGAAGTAGATACCCGGAACGATATAGTGCGATTTCGGGAAGCGCGGCTTTTCCTCGATGGAAAGCGCATTGCCGTCCTCGTCGAACTCGACCACGCCAAACGCGCGCGGATCTTCTACATAGTAGCCGAATACCGTCGCACCCTCGTCGGTATGTCGTGTTGCGCCGCGCAGGAAGCGATCCAAATCGAGACTGTGGAAAATGTTATCGCCCAGCACCAGACAGACCGAATCGCAGCCAATGAAGCGTTCTCCGACCAGAAAAGCGTCCGCAATGCCGCGCGGCACCTCCTGCACTTCATAGGAAATATTGATGCCCCACTGCGAACCGTTGCCGAGCAGACGGTAGAAGGGGCCTTCTTCTCCGGGTGGGATGATGATAAGGATTTCGCGGATGCCGGCTTCCATCAGCACGGCTAATGGATAGTAGATCATCGGCTTATCGTAAACCGGCAGCAGCGGTTTACAGATCGGCCGCGTCATGGGATACAGGCGGGAACCCTTTCCCGCGGCAAGAATGATACCTTTCATAATATTCTCCTGTTCCGGGGCGCACACATCACTGTGCCCATGTCCAAGCTTCGAAGTCTCCGGTTCCATCACCGGGGAAATTTATTATTTTTATTATAGCATATTTTTCGGTCTTGTGCAGTAAGAACGGATACATACACCTGACCGGATCTACAAAATAAACCATACTGATCTGGACAGATTCCACAAGATATAAAAAAACTCCCGTTTCCGGGAGCTTTTCTTATCGTTTGAGCCAGCTTGGTTTTTCGCGCATACGCACACCGGCGGCAATGCCGAGCGCGGCGTACATCGTGATGACCGATGAGCCGCCATAGGAAAACAGAGGCAGCGTAATGCCGATGACCGGGAACAGGCCGATGCACATAAGAATGTTCTCAAAGGTCTGGCTGAGGAACATGCCCGCGATGCCGATGGTCAGCACAGCCGAAAAGGTGCTGTTCGCGGTGAAGCTGACGTAAAACAGGCGCAGAATCAGCAGGCTGAGCAGACCGAGGATGAGGATGCAGCCCACAAAGCCGAATTCCTCACCGGCCACTGCAAAAATAAAGTCGGTGTGCTTGCCGGGAAAGTTGGAGTGCTGCATCTGGTTGCCCTGCAAAAAGCCTGCGCCGAATACTTCGCCTGCGCCGATGGCGAGCTTGCTCTTTTGGGTGTGCCACGCGGTCGCCGCGTCAATGGAGGGGTCGAACAGAACCAGAATACGGTTCAGACGGTAGGCGCGTTCACCGGAAAAGATCTGCCAGATGAATGGAACAGACGCGAGCGCAACGACCGCGCCGCCCGCGAACCACTTGAGACTCAGTCCGGCGCCGAACAGCATAATAATAAAGATGAACAGATAGGAAAGCGCAACGCCTGCGTCATGCGAGGGGATAATGACCGCCGCCGCGATGATGCACAGGTGCAGGCCCAGCCCGAGCAGGGTGCGCCAGTGGTTCATGCGGTCGTATTCGCGCTCCAGATGGGCAGCAAAGGTGAAGATAAAGAGCACCTTGCCGACCTCACCCGGCTGGATGCCCACCGAGCCGAAGCGCAGCCAGCTGTGGTTGCCGCCCTCGCCGTAGCCGAGCGGGGAGTACAGCAGAAGCTGAAAGGCGATATTGAGCAGCAGAAACCATTTCCAGTAACGCGACATATCCTCCAGATCGAATAGACTCATGAGGATGAATACAAAAAAGCCGATTGCGACCGATGAAAGCTGGATCATAATGTACTTGTCCGAATCCATGCTGCGGGTGGCCGAGTACACAAGCACTGCGCCAAAGGCCGAGCAGCAGAGCGCCAGAAAGAGTAAATACAGATCGGTGTGTCGGAAATAATGGCCGATCGAACGAAAAACGCGCACGGCGTCACCTCCAATGTCTTAGGCTCTAATCATACCACAAATGGACGCATTGCGCGACTGGGAATTTGCAAAAATTTTTGTTGAACGCAGAAAACTGGGCAGATTTCACAAGTGCCGCTCGAAAAATTTCGAAAATTGAGAATGTCTGCGAGGGGCGGACATGGTATAATACTGTATATAAAATAGATGTTGCGCGCTGCGCGTGCAGAGTGAGACTGAAAGGACGGTATGTTTGGATGCTGACTGATATCGAGATTGCTCAGGGCTGCCAGATGAAGCCTATCACCGAGGTAGCTGCGGCTGCGGGCCTCGACATGGAGGATTTGGAGCTGTATGGCAAGTATAAGGCCAAGCTTTCCGCGGACGTTTGGAAAAAGGTAGAGAACAGAGAAAACGGCAAGCTGGTGCTCGTCACCGCTATCAACCCGACCCCGGCAGGCGAAGGCAAGACCACCACAACCGTCGGTCTCGGTCAGGCGATGGCCAAGGCTGGCCGGAATGCCATGATCGCCCTGCGTGAGCCGTCCCTTGGCCCGGTGTTCGGCATCAAGGGCGGTGCAGCCGGCGGCGGTTATGCACAGGTTGTCCCGATGGAGGATATCAACCTGCACTTTACCGGCGATATGCACGCCATCACGGCGGCAAACAACCTGCTCTGCGCGATGCTGGACAACCACATGCAGCAGGGCAATGCGCTTGGTATTGACCCGCGCCGCGTCATCTTTACCCGCGTGATGGATATGAACGACCGTGCGCTGCGCAACATCACCATCGGTCTCGGCGGCAAGGTCAATGGCGTACCGCGTGAGGATCATTTCATGATTACGGTTGCGTCCGAGATCATGGCGATCCTGTGCCTGGCTTCCGATTTGCAGGATCTGAAGAAGCGCTTCGGTGATATCCTCGTGGCATACAACTACGCGGGCGAGCCGGTGTATGCGCGTGACCTCAAGGCGGAGGGCGCAATGACTGCGCTGATGAAGGACGCGATCAAGCCGAACATGGTACAGACTCTGGAAGGCACTCCCTGCCTGATGCATGGCGGCCCGTTCGCCAACATCGCACACGGCTGCAACTCGGTACAGGCGACCAAGCTGGCGCTCAAGCTGGCTGATATCGCAATCACCGAGGCGGGCTTCGGCGCAGACCTCGGCGCGGAAAAGTTCATGGACATCAAGTGCCGCAAGGCCGGTCTCGCACCGGGCTGCGTGGTTCTGGTTGCGACCGTGCGTGCGCTCAAGTACAACGGCGGCGTTGCCAAGGCCGACCTGAACGCCCCGAATGTCGCAGCGCTCGAACAGGGCATCTGCAACCTTGACGCGCATCTGGACAACATCGCAAAGTTCGGCGTACCGTGCGTAGTTGCCATCAATGCGTTCCCGACCGACACGGCAGAGGAAATGGAGTTCATCCGCAAGCACTGTGCGGAGCGTGGCGTGCGCGTTGCGCTGTCCGAGGTCTTTGCCAAGGGCGGCGAAGGCGGTCTGGCGCTGGCAAGTGAGGTGCTGGCGGTTCTGGACGAGGGCAAGGCTGATTTCCATACTCTGTATGCGGATGAGCTGCCGCTCACCGACAAGATCCGGACCATCTGCACCAAGATTTACGGTGCCGATGACGTGAACATTCAGCCTGCTGCCGCCAAGGAGCTGGCAAACATCACCGCCATGGGTTACGGCAATCTGCCGGTCTGCATGGCCAAGACCCAGTATTCGCTGTCGGACGATCAGACGCTGCTCGGCCGTCCGCAGGGCTTTACGATCACCGTGCGTTCGGCGCGACTAGCTGCGGGCGCGGGCTTCGTGGTCTGCGAGACTGGTGCGATCATGACCATGCCCGGTCTGCCCAAGGTTCCGGCTGCGGAGAAGATCGACGTAGATGAGGACGGCAAGATCACCGGCCTGTTCTAAAAGAAAAATGAAAAGAGGCGCTTCGGCGCCTCTTTTTTGCTGCTTGGAAAGAAAAAATCCCGCCCAAATGGACGGGGTTTTCGAATGGAGCGGATGATGGGAATCGAACCCACATAGCCAGCTTGGGAAGCTGGAGTTTTGCCACTAAACTACACCCGCATAACAAAATTATTATAGCTGTCCGCTGACTGTTTGTCAAGACATTTTCTGGATTTTCACGATGACGGTTGGCAGGCAAAAGCCTCCCAAAGTGGGAGGCTTTTCGCTACCCGGCAGACAGAATCGGCTGGAGCTGTTCGCCGCGCAGTGCGGCTTCGATGGTTTCCGGGATGCGTTCCATATTGGCGACCAGAGAACGTGGTTTGGCCTCGGGCGCGTCCTGACCGAACGGCACAAAATAATAATGCCGCCGATTGAGCAGCGTGCCGATATTGGCCGCCGAACCGGATAAGCCATCGTTGGTGGACACAGCCAGCACAACCGGCCGCCCGCGGCGCAGATGGCTTTTGGCCGCCATGGTCACCGGCGTGTCGATGATCGAATACGTAAGTTTGGCGAGGGTGTTGCCGGTGCACGGCGCAATGACCAGCACATCGAGCAGACCCTTGGGGCCGATCGGCTCGGCGGCCTGTATGGTATCAAGGATCGGATGATCCGTAAGAGCTTCCAGTCGGACGCGCACATCGGCCGCAGTGCCGAAGCGGGTGTCCATTCCGGCGGCATTGTACGATAGAATCGGTGTGATCTGATAACGGCCGGACTGCGCCAGACCTTCGAGCACGGTCAGCACGCGCGTAAAGGTGCAGAAGGAGCCGGTCAGAGCAAAGCCGAGGCGAATGGGTTCGGTCATAGAATTTCCTCCTCCTGTAAAATTGCGTAAACCGTGTCGCGGATGGCGCGTGCGGCGGAAATCGGTGCGACTTTGCCGGGCAGCGACAACGCCCAGACCGCGCGCCGCCCGAGCTGACCTGCGGCCGTAAAATCCACCCCGGTGGATGGTTCAAAGATGCCGGAAATTGAGCATGCCGGACAGCCTTCCGCGCATAAAGTGCAGAGAAGGAGGGATGCTATGAAACCGATGGGAAAGATTACGCAGACCTTTGCAGGAAAAGAAGCTCTGTCCGAATTGCTGCTGGAACTGGTCGCTGAGAGGCTGCAGCAGGAGGAAAAATCGTGAGCGCGCCGCGGGTAGGGCTGTACCTGCGTCTGTCGCGCGAGGACGCGGACGGCCGGGAATCGCAGAGCATTGAAACCCAACGCCTGCTGCTGACGCAGTTTGTGGCCGCGCACGGCTGGCAGACCGCTGAAACCTACATCGACGACGGCTGGAGCGGTGTGCGGTTTGACCGTCCGGCGTTTCAGCGCTTGCTGCGGGACATCGAATCCAGCCGGATTGACACAGTCATTACCAAGGATTTGTCACGCTTAGGGCGCAATTACGCACGTGTGGGTGAGCTGCTCGAGGAATATTTTCCTGCGCATGGGGTGCGATATCTGGCCGTAAGCGAGGGCTATGATTCGGGTGCGCCGGGCGGTGTGGAGGATTACGCGCCGTTTCTGTCGGTGTTCCATGATATGTATGCGCGGGACATCTCCAAAAAGGTGCGCGCTGCGTTGGGTGCCCGTCGGCAGGAGGGCAAATTTATTGGTGCACAGCCGCCCTTTGGCTATCGCCGCGACCCGACGGACAAAAACAAATTGCTGCCTGACCCGGACACCGCGCCCGATGTACAGCGGATGTTTGCGCTCTATCTCGCATGCGGCTCGGTGTCCGCCACAGCTCGGGCGCTCACCGCGCAGGGCGTTCCCACTCCATCGCAGCGGCGCGGCACCGTGCGCGGTGGCAGAGAATGGAGCACGCAGACCGTGCGGCGTATGCTGGAAAACCCGACCTATGCCGGACATCTGACGCAGGGACGTGTGCGCACATTGAGTTATAAGGTACGGCGGAGAGTCACGCTGCCGCGCGAGGATTGGGCGGTAATCGAGGGGACGCATCCACCGCTGATCGATGCACAGACCTTTGAACGGGTGCAGGCATTGCTGCGCACACGCAGTTACCGCCCAGCCGCATCCACGCCGCATTTGCTGACCGGGCTGGCCTTTTGCGCCGACTGCGGTGCGCCGATGGCGCATGTACGGGATGGCACACGGGTGTATCTGGTGTGCAGCGGCTATCGGAAGGGGCGCGGCTGCACGGCGCATCGCGTCCGGGAGGATGCCGTGCTCGGGGCGGCGGCAGACTGCTTACGGCGGTTGGCAGCAGACATCGAACTGGACGAAAATCGGCTGTTTTCCATGCTTTCTGCGGGGGAAAAACAGCAAAAACAGGCGTTTCTGCATGCACAGGCGCGGGCAGACGCTTATGCGCGGGCGGCGGTAAAGCTTACGGCCGAAGGAGAGGAGATCCTTGCAAAGCAGGCACAGGAACTGTGGCGGCAGGCGCAGACGCAGGCCAATACCCTGAAAAAAGTGGAAGAAGCCCTTCCGCGGGAACAGCTTCGGGTGCGGGCGGCTGAAATCCTGCGGTTTGATTCGCTGTGCCGCGCCGACCTGACGCTGCTGCTTGAGCGGGTGAAGGTAGCTGAGGGCCGCGGAGTAGAATTTGTGTTTCGGTTCCGGCGGCCGGAGACAGAGAAAGACACAGATGCGTAATTATGCACAGCTTCGGAAAACGAAAAGATTTTTACAAAAGTCGAAAATACGCAGAATATGCAAAAAAATTAAGAGAAAGTGGGCGAAAATTGAGAGAAAAGGATAAAAAACGCCGGAATAATAAAAAGTATGCAAAAAAGGTAAAATGCACGGGATGAAAGCAATATATTGCGAACCTCAAAAAAATCCTGTATAATAACATTATTACTATTACGAAAGCAATGAGAAAGGGAGAAAACATGAAAAAGACAATTGCATCGATTCTGGCCGGTTGTCTGGCCTCGACTATGCTTCTGGCCGGCTGCGGCGGCAGCAGTTCTGCGGGAGGCAGTGAAGCGGCGGACAGCGGCAGCACTGCGGGCGGCGCAAAGACCGAACTGGTCATGGCGACCGGCGGCGAGACCGGCACCTACTACGCAGTTGGCAACGTTATGGCGACCACGCTCAACCCGCTGCTCCAGAACTCCAGCCTCAAGGTTGTTGTTTCCGGCGGCTCGCAGGATGACATCATCCGCATTGAGGACGGCGAGGCACAGCTCGGCACCGTACAGAATGACGTTATGTCCTACGCGATGAACGGCAGCGATACTTTCGAAGAACTGGGCGCTTGCACCAACTTCCGCGCAGTTGCTGGTCTCTATGACGAGACCTGCCAGATCATCACCACCGACCTGTCCATCAAGACGGTTGCAGACCTTAAGGGCAAGACCGTTTCGGTTGGCGACGCTGGTTCGGGCGTTGAGTTCAATGCAAAGCAGATCCTTGGCGCGTATGGCCTGAGCTTCGGCGACATCAAGGCTGTAAACTCCGGCTTTACCGATTCGGCTTCCAGCCTGAAGGACGGCAAGATTGACGCGGCGTTCGTTACCGCGGGCGCACCGACCACGGCGGTTACCGACCTGGCAACCACCAACAAGATCAATGTCGTTTCCATCGATGACGAGCATGCGGACAAGCTGATTGCAGAGCATCCGTTCTACACCAAGGCGGTCATCCCGGGCGGCACTTACAGCGGTGTGGACGCGGATACGACCACCGTTGCCGTTCGTGCAACCCTGATCGCTTCGGCCGATCTGTCTGAGGATGTGGTTTACGAGCTGACCAAGGCTCTGTTCGAGAATCAGGAAACCATGTCCGGCGCACATGCCAAGTTCGGCGAACTGTCCCTCGAAACCGCGCTTTCCGGTATTGACGTAGAGTTCCATCCGGGCGCACAGAAGTACTATGAAGAGCAGGGCGTTTGGGAGTCCTGATGCGTTTCTGTTTTGAATCGTAATGCTGAGCAGCCGCGCGGCCGATCTGACCATGCGGCTGCTCATGCTTTTTAAACCCCTGATTCACTTTAAAAAGGAGGAATCCAGTTTGGCAAACGAAAACAAGCCAGCCAGCGAAAACATGGAGTTTGACGTCGGCACGGCTGCGGACGTGGAAGCGATCATGAAAAAATATGACCGCGAATCCAACACCCGTGCGTATGACGGCATCCCGAAGAAAATCATTCGCTATTTCTTCGTGGCGTTTTCCCTGTTCTGCATCTGGATGAACCTGTATGCGACCTGGGACGAGCGCATTCGCCGTACCACTTTTCTCGGGTTCATCATTCTGATGGTATTTATCCTGTATCCCATGCGCAAGGGCAAAATCGGCAAGGTGAACAGCCTTCCATGGTATGATATTGTTCTGGGTCTGGTCGGTTCGGGCTGCTTCTTCTATTATGCAATCAACTGCACCGAGATCATCAAGCGTTCGTCGCGTATCACCGATATGCAGGTGTATATCGGTTTGCTCGGCATCGCGATTCTGATTGAGGCCTGCCGCCGCGTGGTTGGTATCCCGATTCTGTGCGTTGCGGGCGCGTTCATCATCTATGCGTTCTCGCAGTATTACACGCTGCCGATGTTCGGCCTGAAAAAGATCATCTACCAGCTGTTTTACACCACGAACGGCGTCATCGGCACCCCGATCAACGTCTGCTCGACCTTCATCGTGCTGTTCATCATTTTCGGCGCGTTTCTGGAAGCGACGGGCATTTCTCAGTTCTTTATTCAGTGCGCAAACTCCATCGCGGGCGCGTCCTCGGGCGGCCCGGCCAAGGTTGCGGTCATCTCGTCCGCGCTGTGCGGCATGGTTTCCGGCTCGTCGGTCGGCAACACCGTTACCACCGGCTCGGTTACCATCCCGCTGATGAAGAAAACCGGCTATGCCGGCGAGTTCGCGGGCGCGGTTGAGGCAGCAGCATCCACCGGCGGCCAGATCATGCCCCCGATTATGGGCGCGGCAGCCTTCCTGATGGCCGAAATGTGCGATGTGCCGTATCAGGAAATCGCGGTCAAGGCCATCCTGCCTGCGCTGCTGTACTTCACCGGCATTTTCCTCATGGTGCATTTCGAAGCCAAGAAGCTCGGCCTCAAGGGCCTGCCCAAGGAAGAACTGCCCAAACTGCGTCACCTGATGGTGCGTGCTTACCTGCTGCTGCCGCTGATTGTGCTGGTTGTCATCATCATTCAGGGCGCAACCATGTCCAAGGCGGCCATCATTGCAACCCTGTGCGCCATCGCGGTCAGCATCGTCAATACCATCATCGCGCGTGTGATGCATGTGCCGGTCGAGGATGAGATGAGCGTGACCAAGTTCTTTGATGCGCTCGAAAACGGTGCGCGCAATACGCTGTCGGTTGCGGTAGCCTGCGGTATTGCGGGTATCATCGCCGGTGTCGTAACCATGACCGGTCTCGGCGCGATGCTGGTTTCCGGCATCACCTCGCTGGCAAACGGCCACCTGATCATCGCCCTGTTCCTGACCATGATTACCTGTATCATCCTCGGTATGGGCGTGCCGACAACGGCAAACTATATCATCATGGCGACCACCTGTGCGCCGATTCTGGTCAACGGTATGGGCCTCAACCTGATTGCGGCCAACATGTTCGTATTCTATTTCGGTATCGTTGCGGATATCACCCCGCCGGTTGCGCTGGCAGCCTACGCAGGCTCGGCCATCGCCAAGTCCAACCCGATGAAAACCGGTATCAATGCGTCGCGTCTGGCGATTGCGGCGTTTATCGTGCCGTATATCTTCGCGTTCAACAACGCGATGCTGTTTATCAACACCACGCCGCTGCAGGTCATCCAGATCATCATTACTTCGATGGTTGGTATGCTCGGCCTGTCCATCGGTCTGGAAGGCTTCATGATGGCGAAGATGAATCTTGTCGAGCGTCTGCTGGCGATTGCAGCCGGTCTGATGCTGATTCATCCGGGCGCTATGACCGATGTGGTCGGTCTCGGCGTCATCGCGGTCATCGCACTGCTCCAGTTCCGTGCAAAGCGCAAACTCGAAGCATAACCGACAAAACAGAAAGCCCCCGGCTGAGCCGGGGGCTTTTTTATGCCTATATGCGGTTATCCCAAAAAGTGAGTCCATAGCGCGGAAACAATCGGCGCAAGCACAATCGAAGGCAGAATGTTGAGCAGTTTGACCTGCTTGATGCGCAGAATGCGGAAGCCTGCGATCAGGGTCATCAAGCCGCCGACCGCGCGGAAATCGCTCATCATGGAATCGGTCATGAGCGGCACGATCAGACCGGCTGAGCAGAAAAGAGCAGCAAAGATACAGAGCTGCGGCAGCGCAATCGCGGCGACAAATATTCCAAGCGAGGTGGCGAAAATGGCTGCGGTCGGCAGGTCGAGCACCGATTTTGCAAAGAGAATGGACGGGTCACCGGTCATGCCTTCATTCAGCGCGCCGAAAATGCCGGTGCCGCTCGCACAGAACAGCACCAGTACAGACAGAAAGCTGTCCATCTGCTCGTCATCCATCGGTGCGCCCGACATCAGACGGGACTGTACCCAGCGGATGCCACGATTGATGCGGTCCTCCAGACAGATCAGTTCACCGATAATGGTGCCGAGAATGACCGAAAGGACACAGGGGGGAAGATTGACAAGGTCACGCATGAGCGATACGCCGATGAGCATAGAACAAAACCCGAAGGCGGCAGGCAGGCCATCGCACAGACGCTGCGGAATGTGCCGCCGCAGGGATGCGCCGAGCACGCCGCCGATTGCGATGCTGCACGCATTGATGATACAGCCGATTGGCATAAAAATTCAACTCCTGTTTTTGGAAGAATGTTAGAAAATACATGTTTTGGTCGAAACACGCACTTTTACTATACGGCATACCGCTTCGAAATGCAAGACAGGACATGCATCTTTTTTCCATCCGCCCCGCCGGGCTTGGAGGCCAGATCGAGCACCAAACAGGCTTCGGGCAGTTCAGCCAGCTCAGCCGCGCCCAGTACCCGGGCGGGAACGGTGTTAACCACCAGATCAAACGCCGCAAGGTGGCCGGTCAGGAAACGGGTGTGGAGCGAGTGATGCCCGGCGGCTTCAATACGGGCGAAATCACGCGGCGAACGTGCGGATACCGTGACATGCGCGCCGAGCGCGGCCAGTTTGGCGGCAAGCAGACTGCCGATACGGCCATTGCCGACGACCAGCGCCCGTGCGCCCTGAATCGTGATCGGGAGTTCCTCCATGGCGAGTTGGAGCGCACCTTCGGCGGTAGGGATGTCGTTAGCGGTATAGGTGCTCTGATTTTTGTGGAAAGCACCGAAATGGATGAATATGGGAAATACCTAAAAAGTTCAGAAATATGCCATGTTCCGATGTTCCGGTGTTCCACAGAGTATTTATGCACACATTTTTTCGCCTGCCAGGGGGAGGCCTGTGAGGGGGCTTTCAAAGGCGTTGTGTGTATAAAATGAAAAGCCGTCCTACATATCGATAATCCAGCATACGCTGAACTAAGGAGGAATCGATATGAATACGAGAGAGCGGCAGGCACTGGAATATCAAATGAAGTGCGGCATTCTGAAGGCGCTTCGGCAGACCGGACGCCTGAGCGAGCAGCAGTATCACGCGGCAATGAACGCGCTGCGCGAGAGAATGGAGGCGGCAGCATGACACGGGTCGCGGCATATTGCCGCGTCTCGACCGATCAGGATGACCAGCTCAATTCGCTTGAAAACCAGCGGCGCTATTTTGATGCGTACATCCGCCGGATGCCAGACTGGCAGCTGGTGGAGATTTATGCGGACGAAGGAATCTCAGGAACAACAGCGGCGGGCAGACCAGCCTTTCAGCGGATGATCGAAGCCGCCTATGCCGGGGAGATTGATCTGATCCTGACCAAAGAGGTTTCGCGTTTTGCGCGTAATACCGTCGATACATTGGCCCACACCCGGGAGCTTGGCAAACGGGGCGTGGGCGTTTTATTTATCAACGACAACATTGATACCCGACAGAACGACGGCGAATTCCGGCTGACCATCATGGCCAGTGTCGCACAGGAGGAAAGCCGCAAGACATCCGAGCGCGTCAAGTGGGGACAGAAACGATCCATGGAAAATGGTGTGGTGTTCGGCAACAATTCGTTGTACGGCTATGACCTGCAAAACGGCAAGCTGACCATACGACCGGAAGAAGCGGCTGTCGTGCGGCGCATCTACCATAAGTTCCTTGATGAGGGCAAAGGCACGCATGTGATTGCCCGCGAACTCTATGAAGAAGGGATTCAGCCGCCCAAAGCCAAAGGCAAGCCGTGGTCGTCCGTGATGATTCTGCGCATCCTGCGGAATGAGAAATACTGCGGCGATCTGCTCCAGCAGAAATACTATACGCCCAATTATCTGGATCACAAGAAGGTGCTGAACCCACACGATAAGGTGTACCTCCGTGACCATCATGAGGCGATTATTTCGCGGGAGACCTTCGAGCGGGTGCAGCGCGAGCTCGCACGGCGTGCGCCATCGGACGCGCAGAAGGCACGGTATTCCGCGCGGTATTGGTGCTCGGGGAAAATTGTGTGCGGCTGCTGTGGAGCACGGTTCGTGCCGCGTAAACGTGACCGGCCGGGTGGCGTGACCTATTTCAGTTGGACCTGCCACGCAAAAGGACATTTCGGAAACCGGAAGATTGATGCGCAGGGAAATGCGGTGGGGTGTGATATGCGAAGCATCAACAATCAGACCTTACATACCTGCATGACCCATGTCACCAGTCTGCTACAGATTGATGAGGCAAGAATTGTGGACGAGGTAATGGAGCTGCTCGCGCAGACCGCGCCATCGGAGGATACCGGGGAGCGGGAACGGCTGTGCGCACAGCAGGAACGTCTGCTTCGGAAGAAGGATGCGGTGCTGGATGCCTACTTTGAGCAGACCATTTCCAAGGCAGATTTGGAGCGCATGAGTCGGAGATATGACGAGGAACTGGAGCGGATCAGCGGACGGCTGACTGAGCTTGTACAGCAGGAAAAAGCGAACGAGCAGTGCAGGCGTGATCTGGAAGGCTTGCGGGCTTACATCACGCAGTATGCTATCCAGTCAGAGGAGGTGTGGGGCGAACTGCTGGAGCGGATGACCATCTATGAGGACTGCGTGACCGTCAAACTGCGTGCGCTGCCAGCGGTATTCCGACTGAGGTATACAACGAGCGGCAAAGGCGAAGCATATCAGACCGTCATTACCTCCTGCACCATGGAACCGCCTGTCACGGAATAAGGGCAGGCGGTTTTACGATGTGTATATAACACGGCAATGTAAAAAACGCAATGGTGCTTATACACAAAAAATATTAAAATTATGCTTGACTTATTTATTCATTTATAGTATTATAAGTAATATAAGGATGAATTAGTTAGAAATGTGTTCTTGAAAGGAGAAAACAGCGAAAAGCAATTACTTTTAAATACGATCCTCCAATGCAAACTGAATACTGACTCTATAAAGACGGTATTGAAAAATAGCAACACTCCAAAGCATACAGATTTGATTTCGTTATGTAAAAGAATAATATACGAAATAATAAGTGTGTTTATGTTGCGTTTTTTTTACTGTCGTTTTCTATTTTTATGGGAAAATATGAACCGTGTACGATAAGGAGGACAATATGAGCAAAAAGAAGCTGGAATTTGGGCCCCATCTGCTGGAAGCGGACTTC
>JBJDZO010000145.1:0-3172 GCA_051868095.1 Butyricicoccus sp.
TGGGATATGGTACTTCTTTCAGTATTTGTTCCCATTCTTAATCGTGTTACCGCATTCCATCTCGTACATACAGGATATCGATTGCGGTGCATTGCCATTGCTGACAACGCGCGGCGACAGAAAACGCTACGTGTTTTCCAAGCTGACGGCCTGCTTCCTGGGAAACGTTGTGATCATTTTGATCCCGTTTCTGCTGAATCTGCTGCTGTGCCACATTGCGTTCCCGAGTAACGAGAATTCCGCGCGCTGGGTCTATGGTGTGCTGCAGTATGATGGCATACTGCTTGGAACGAACCATAGTTATCAGACCGCCTATGGCGCGCTGCCGTTTCTGCGGCTGTATTTGTTCAGCCCGACGCTGTACAATGTGCTGTATATCCTGATTTTGTCGCTGGCGTCGGGCATCGTGGGCGTGTTTGTGCTATGCCTGTCCTTTTTCTTCCACAAACAGAAAGCACCGCTGTTTCTGCCGGTGTTCCTTATGGTACTCGGCTCGTCGGTTTTGAACGCCTACTGCCTGAGCCGGGCGGTTAGCGACGCAAGCTATCAGTACGTCAACTACAATCTGATGGACTATTTTGCCGCCTTTGGGTATCGCGGCCAGAGTCCGTACTACATCCTCGGCGTGGCGGCAGTGCTGCTGGTGTTCTGCGCGTTTGCCGTGCGCCATGTGCTGCGCGCGGACGAGCAATTGGGAGGGGTGAAGCGTGCCGCGCGTTGACAGGCGGCGCCTTTTCAAGGCGCTGTTGGCCATCCCGCTGGCGCTGGCGCTGCATTGCCTCACGCTGATTTCGCTGCCGGAGCCGGTGCCTGCGATGGAGCTGCTTCTTGGAAAGGTGTTTGGCCGCATTACCTTGAACAACAACGGCATTTACCTATTGGCGATTGAGAATCTGGCGTTTGTGCTGGTGTTCAATTTGCTGTATGCAACCTGCATTTCGGAGCACTTCCGCTATAGCTGCGTCTATGTGTTTTCGCGGCAGCGCAGCCGCCGGGCGTGGTATTTCCGGCGCGTGGGCGAGCTGGTGCTGTATGCGGTTTTGTATCTGCTGTTGTATCTGGGGTGTGTGCTGCTGGTGTGCCTCCGGTGCTCCACATTGCCGTTGGAGCCGGGGGACTGGGGAAAGTTCGCGTTTGTGTTCCTGTTTTCTCTCAGCATTGTGGTGGACACGACGCTTGCAATCAACCTGCTGGCGATGCGATGGGGCGTAACGGTCAGCTTTTTTCTCGTGCAGGGTGTGCTCTCGTCGTTGATTCTGTTGGCCATCTGGACGTGTAACATCCCGTGGATGGTACAGCTCAACCCGATCTCGTGCCTGGGCCTGCTCGATCAGGGAGCGGGGGAACAGGTGCGGATGGCGGCGTATCATGTACTGATTTTTGCTGCGATTCTGTTCGGCGGCGCGCGCTATGTTGCGCGGTACGATATTGCAATGTTTGATGCGGAACGAAATTGAGGAGGCGAACCGCGTATGAATACGATCACTGCACGCCATATTGGCAAACGGATTCAGAAGGCGTGCGTTTTGAAAGACGTGAACCTCGAACTGGAGGGCGGAAGGATTTACGCATTTCAAGGGGAAAACGGCAGCGGAAAAACCATGCTGTTCCGGGTGCTCTCCGGCCTGTCGCTGCCGACAGAGGGGCAGATTTTGTACAACGGCGTCGACTTGCACGCTAAGCGGCGGCCGCAGTTTAACATCGGCATCGTGATCGAGCATGCTTCCGTGTTTCCACAGTTTACGGGGATGCAGAACCTGCTGTATCTTGCGAAAATCAACAACCGCATTGGAGAGACAGAGGTCGCCGCTGCCATGCAGCGTGTAGGCTTGGAGCCGTATGACGCGCGAGTGGTGAAAAAATATTCGCTTGGCATGAAGCAGCGGCTGCTGATTGCGCAAGCCATCATGGAGCGGCCGGACTTCCTGTTTCTCGACGAGCCGACCAGCGCGATCGATAAAGCGGGCGTGACGGAGGTATATGAGATCGTGCGGCAGGAGGCGGCGCGCGGCGCGGTTGTACTTCTGACGTCGCATGTCGATCAGGATATTTCTGCGTTGGCAGACGTGTGTTACCAGATGCGGAATGGAGAGATCGTAAATGAAGCATAGAAAAACGAACAGGACGATGCCGGTACTGCTTCTGATTTCGGGCGTGCTGGTTGTCATCGGATTGGCGGTTGCCATTCACGCGCGGTTGAGCTTGACGTCCATCGGTATTGAGGATGTCGCCAGCGTGACCGATTTGCGCGCACTGGATATTCAGATTGAATATCGGAGTGGTCAGGACGGCACAGCGGAAACACTTTGCGCGCATTACCGAACCGAGGGGCAGCAGTATGTGGATATGGTCTGTGAAGCGCCGACGGCACTGGTGGTGGTGCCACTGGATGACTTCCATCAATACCGGGGCAGCTTTTCGCAGCGTGTTCGGGTGGAGCAGGTGGTTCGCAGTGTGGACAATGTACAGCCGGGTGATGAGATCACGATTTTCCGCTCCGGCGGGCTTGTAAACAGAGACGGTGTTGTGACGTATGACGGAACAGACAATGTGCTGCTGCCGGGGCAGAGGTATCTGGTGTTTTTGGAACCCTCGGAACTGAACTCATATACGGACGAGCAGTCGTATTCCGAGCTGGGCACAACTTTGGATATCATTCCGCTGAACCGGGAACGGCCGCCGGCGTGTACGTCGACAGACTATGGCACATATGCGGAGTGTCCAATATTTTGTGCTGATGTGTCGGTTGTGGATGCGCTCTACGATTTGCAGGAGATGGTGTTGACGCATTGTCTTGGCAATGGCGATTGAGCGTGTGGCTAGAATCGATTTTTTTCAAGGGCAGGCAGCTTTGCCTGCCCTTGTTTCGTGTTTACAGCGTGCGCAAGTTGTGGTAAAATTCCAAGGTACGAAATGAAAGGAGAGCCGCCATGCTGGAGAAGCTGAAGCAGGTCGAGTCGCGTTTTTCCGAAATTGAGAGCAAGCTGACCGACCCCGCGTATTATTCCGACCCGGCGGCGTTCCAACGTCTCTGCCGGGAGCAGAAAGAGCTGCAGCCGGTCGTTGAGACGTACCGCGCGTATCAGAAATGTGGCGATGAGCTGGAGCAGGCGCGCGCGCTGCTGAACGATCCGGAGCTGCACGACATCGCGCAGGAGGAGTTCGAAGCGGC
>JBJDZO010000146.1:0-3119 GCA_051868095.1 Butyricicoccus sp.
TATCCCGATGAGACCATGCGTCGGCCCCATAGCCCAGTGTATGCGGAAGTGTGCCGTTTGGTTAGTCGATGTAAATGCGCGGGACGCGCGCCGAAACCGCGCACAGCACCTCATACGAGATGGTGCCCGCCGCCTGTGCGACGTCGTCCGCCGTCACCGGACCATCGCCAAAAATCGTGACTTCGTCCCCGCGCTTGATCTGTGTGCCTTCCGGCACCTCGATCATGCACATATCCATGCAGATACGGCCAAGAACGGGTGCTTTTTTGCCGTCCACCAGCACATGCACGCGGTTCGAACCGGTGCGCAGATAGCCGTCCGCGTAGCCGATCGAAATGACCGCTTCACGCATTGGGTGATCGACGGTATAGGTGCGGCCATAGCTGACCGTGCGGCCCGGCTCCACGTCGCGCACCTGCACTACGCGCGCCTTGAGCGTCATCGCCGGATGCAGATCGAGCGTGCGCGGCAGCGCCGGATCGGGATGATAGCCATACAGGATAATACCCGCGCGCACCAGATCAAAATACCCGTTTTTATATTGTAACACGGCGCCGCTGTTGGCGCAATGCTTGACCGCAAGATGCACGCCGGCCTGTTCCAGTCCCTCTCCGATCGCGCGGAACTCATCCATTTGCTGCCGGGTAAACGTCTCGCCGTCCAGCGTGTCGGCTACCGCAAAATGGGTGAACATGCCTTCCGGAAGCAGGCCCGGAAGCTTGGCCAGTTCCGCAATTTCGCGCACGGTCTCTTCAGTGCGGCGCGCGGCAAAGCCGATGCGGGTCATGCCGGTATCGAGCGCAAAATGCACGCGGATGGGCTTGCCCGCCTTCTGCGCAGCCTGCGAAAAGACCTCCGCGGTTTCGCGGTCATAAACCGGCGCCGCGATGTCATACTGCGTAAGAAGATCGGTGTCCTCATCGCCGACGTAGCCGAGAATCAGAATTGGCAGCTCAATTCCATGCTCGCGGAGCTGGACGGCCTCGGGAACGGTCGCAACCGCAAACCGCGCCGCGCCCGCTTTGGCCAGCCGTTTGGCGACCTGCACGCTGCCGTGCCCATAAGCGTCCGCCTTGATGACCGCCAGCACAGGAGTGTTTCCGACATGCTCCTGAATCACCCGGAAGTTGTGCTCGATGGTATTCAGATCAATCTCCGCCCATGTGCGGTGTTTGTTGCATTCCAATTTTTTCATTCCCCTGTCATTTGTATCATAAAAAACCTGCGGCCCCATGCCGCAAAGCAAATATCCGAACTTTATTGTAGTCCTGTTATCGGGCAAAAGCAAGAAAAATTAGGGATACATTCGCAAATGCATCCCTTTTCTCATCAGCCGCCTAACGTGATGTCCTGCCGATCATACCATGCAAGCGCCTGCTCAAACTGGGCGGGCACAAACGCCGGCCACAGCGCGTCTACTGTGTAAATGTCCGCATAGACCGTCTGTACGGGCAGCAGTCCGGACAGCCGTTTGCGGTCGCCCCAGCGCATCACCAGATCGACGCGCGAAATATCCCGCGAGCGCAGGTTCTCGCAGATTTTCCGGCGGTCGGCCGACGCGGTCTGCATCTGTCCGAGATCCCATTCCCAGCCATAGTTGACCAGAAAATTCACCCGCACTGCCCCGTCGCCAAAGACCGTTCGCCGCCCGGTATACGGCAGCAGCGCAGGCGGAAACATGGCGGACGCGGTGTTGCCGACCACCAGCAGCGCCGCGCCTTCCCCGCGGATGCGCTCGACCGCATCGACGCAGGCCTGCTGAAAGGCCTGCACCTCCTGCCGGGGACGCTTACAGTTGTCGGTCGTAAAGCCGTAAAAGGTCAGCTCCTGTACGCCATGCGCCCGCGCCAGACGCAGGCATTCCACGCCCGGATCCAGCCCGAACTGATAGCCGTCCTGTTTTGGATAGCCCTGCGCCTGCGCCCAGCGCCGGTTGCCGTCCGGAATGATTGCGATATGCTTTGGAATCCGCATTCCATCGACCTCCTTTTCCTCCAGTATGGGCGAAGGAAAAGGATTTTAAACCATTCCGGCCGCGGCAGGCTGAATGAGGCCGCAGCCGATTTTCGCGCCCGCATTGCCCGAAGGCTGGGTTGTAAAATCATCCGGCTTTGCGTGTACAATCACCGACCGCCCCAGCACCTGCGACACACGGAACCGTTCGGTATACACCGCGCCCCATGCATAGCCGCGCATGCCGAACAGCGGCGGCAGATCCCCGGCATGCGCCGGATGCGGACAGCCCTGCGGATTGAAATGGCTGCCGGTATCGGCAAACGGATCCCCGGCATTGCCGGTGCAGCTTCCGTATTCATGGATGTGCATGGCGAAAATGTTCGGCGCGCAGGGGTTCAAATCGGTCGGCAGGCCATAAATCTCAGCCTCGACAATTACGCCTTGCCGCATCTGATAAAACCGGACAATGCCGTTCAGCGACCGGTGCGCCGCATCGCCGTGAATGTGCGCAATCGCGGTCGGAGTGCTTCCGAGCTGCATTGGACTTCACCTCCCGGTTCATCCTATGCCGGACGGCGTGTCCGTGGTGTATTCGCTGAAGAACACCTGAAGCACCCGTTCACCGTCCGCGAAGCACTCGGCATAGGACGGACGCAGGCTGTCGCGCGTCAGCCACACCTGATATAAAATGCGGCCTTCCTCGTCCTCAATCTCATAGCGGGCCGCCGCCATGTTCACCCCGCCGACGGTTTCTTCCCACGCCTCCAGCGGCGCAGCGTCACGCAGCTCACACAGCATACGCGATATCACATCAGCCGGGGTCAGGCCCGTGCGCGACGGCATGCCGCTGTCAAACACCGTGTCCTCATACCGCACGGTCAGATTCCCTGCGTCCTCGCCCGAAATATCCACGACAACGCCTTCGAGCGCCTGCGGCGTTTGCAGGGTCAGCGTGTCATTGCCCTCCTTCTGGTAGACATAGGTTCCGCCAAATTCCTGCGTGGAATCCCCAAGATCGGAGAGGATGCGCACCTGCGCGGTAAAACCGGGCAGCTCTTCGAAGGTCTGCCGAATGCGTTCATCGAGCGGCCCTCCGCCTTTGCTGCATCCGCACAGGAACAAAAGAACCGCCAGTATCGCGGCGGTTCCTGTTTTGATTCGTT
>JBJDZO010000147.1:0-3109 GCA_051868095.1 Butyricicoccus sp.
GGGAATGGGGGCGTGGGCAGGCGTTGACAAAAAGAATACGGTGCATGAACATTCCTCCTCAAAAATTTGATTCGATTTGCCCTGAGCATTTATGACAGTTTTATCATAGCAGAAATTTGTAAGGAAAGTCTATGGTCGCTTTTCCTCCCGATCGCGCAAAGGGAATCCATGCGCGGAAAAGTGGACTTTTCCTCGAAAAAAACAGCCGCAAGCGAAATTTGTTCCGCCTGCGGCTGTTTTTTTCAGCTTATTTTATTTTCGGCAGTCTGCATGCAGCACACCAGCCAGCGCCGTTTTTCTGGTTGCCTTTGCGCGGCTGTTTTTGCGGCGGCCGCTCGCCGGTGTGGAACCGCCGTCATCGTCCTGTACGTCGAACAGCTCCCGCTCGGCTTCGGCCAGCGCACGATAGAATTCTGTGCTGCTCTGCTCGTCCGGCTGGGTCAGCAGGCTGACCACGACCATGGAAATCGCCGAGCCCAGCATACCGATGGCGCCATACCACGAGCCGCCGAGGTTCCATACGAAATAGGTCAGCAGCACGAGCACCGTGCCGACAATCGTGGATACGATGGCCGCTTCCTTGGTTGCGCGCTTCCAGTACAGCGCAAAGATCAGGATCGGGAACAGCGGCATGACAATCGCAATCGCGAACATAATCAGGGTATAAATCAGTTCGGGCGGATTGAGTGCCAGCAGCACGCCGATTGCACCGATGACCGCAATCGTCACACGCACAACGATCATATCCTGCTTTTCGGTCAGGTTCAGTCGGAAGGTCTTATGCAGGATGTCCTCCGAGACAATCGAGCTGGATACCAGCAGGAAGGAATCGACGGTCGAGATGCCGACCGCGCTCGCGCCGACAAAGAAGCCGACCATCAGCACGGTCGCCAGCACCGGATTCACCGAGTGGACCACATTCTGAATCATATACGGGATAATCAGTTCGGTTTCGCTCGTGCCGAGGCCGGGCAGCAGCGCAATGCCGATCAGGCCGATCAGCATAACGCCCGTCCAGACAACGCCCTGCATGATGGGCGTGATGACCATCAGCTTGCGCTGGGTACGCATGTCCTTGCCGGAAAAGCCCGAGCGCACAAACACATGCGGCAGCATAATCGTCCAGCCTACCGCGCATGACAGCGGATAGCCCAGCCGCGCGCTGTACGGCACCCAGCCATCCGGGCCGGGATAGGAGAACCATTCGCGGGTATTCGCCCAGATGGAACCGATGGCCTTCGGCAGCGAACCGCCGAAGCCGATCATCAGGCAGGCAATCGCAATGATCCACAGCAGGCTGACAAACAGCAGACCCTGCAAGGTATCGGTCAGCGCGACCGACTTCATGCCGCCCAGAATGACGTATACGATAATCACCGTGCCGACAATGGCAATCACTGCGCGGTAATTCATTACGCCGCCGGTCGCAATCGACGCCGCCTGTCCGATGGACACCAGCACCGAAGCAATGTACGGGAACGACGATACCAGAAACACCAGCGCGAGCAGCACGCGCAGCACCGGGCTGTGGAAACGGTCATCGTAGAAGTCGGCCGGGGTGGTGTAGCTATGTGCACGGTTCATCATCCAGACCTTGTTCATCGTAAAGTGCGCGATGATCGGGAACAGAGCGATGTAGCTCATCTCGCTCAGCCAGTAGCCGAGGCCGCCGCGGTAATAGCCGCCCGGGCCGGCGAAAAATACCCACGTGCTCATCAGCGACGCCAGATACGTCATGACGAGGAAGGGCCACGCAATCGAGCCGCCCGCGGTCAGGAACCCGCGTGCGCTCTTCTTTTTCTCATGGTAGTTCTCCCAGAACGCGATACCCAGCAGGAACACCAGATATACGCCGAACGCAATCCAGATGGTACTTGTACGCAGCATAGGTCAGACCTCCTTTTTCGTTTCCGTCCGGATGCGGTAAATCCGGAACACCTTGACCAATCCGATGTAAATGCAGACCCACAACGGGATAATCGTCAGAGCCGCGTGGATCAGCAGGCCGTGCGGGTCGCCATACCCGGGCACGGTCGGCAGGTTGTACAGCACGTAGAACAGGACGACGGCAAACAGCCATCGTTTTTCGGTTTTTGTGACTTTCATAGGCTCCTCCTTTTTCCGTAGGGTTAAGCGGTCTCGCGCTCTTTGCCGATCAGGGTTTCTGCGGCGCGAGCCACTGCGGCTTCGATGGCGGCCAGATTTTCCGGGCTGCGCTCCATCACATCCGGGTTCGCCAGAATTTCCTCAAAACGCGCCAGTACCGGGTCTTTGCCCTCGGTGCGGTCGAGCGACAGAATGCCGCCGCGGTTGAACAGCGCCGGACGGGTCGCGTCCGCGTAGTGGCGCAGCGTGTGCTCGGTGACAATAAAGCCGTCCTCGAGATCCTCCGGGTCGCCCATCAGCTCTTCCCAGTCAAACATTTCGTCATCGACGGTCAAACCCTGACGCAGGCGCTGCGCGGTGCCGAAGATTTCGTTGTCGATGATAAGCTGCAACGGGCTGTTGGTGCGGGCGGTGTCCAGCTGACCCGCGCCGCCCAGCACATCGGCGTCCGACATGGCCATCATGTGAATCAGCTGGGTGCGCTCGATGAAATTCTGTGCGTCAAAGACTGCGCTGTCGGTGCCGGTGCCGTAGGAATGCGCCATAATGCCGTAGCCCTCGTGAAACAGCTGCATGCACATCAGGCGGCCCAGCGTGATTTCCGGACACGACTGGAGGGTACAGGTGCTCTTCATATCCATCGAGAACAGCAGCGTGGTGGCGATGACCGGCAGACCCGGGCACAGCAGTTCGAGCATAACAATCTGCGCGAGCACCTCGGCGCAGCTTACCAGCGCGGTGCCCTGCGCGGTCACCGGAGTGTTTGCGCCCGCGGTCGGCAGCGAACACGGCTGCACCGGAATGCCGGCCTTGGCACAGCGGTAAAGCACTTCGGCATCCATGTATTTATAGCCCAGCAGCGGCACGCTGCACGCAATGAAGCTGACAAACGGCTTTTCACGGAGTTTGTCCGCGCCGCCCGCAGCCGCCTGTACCACATCGATCAGGCAGCGCACATTGCGCGCCTCATACGGCTGAATCCAGATGTGCTTCTTGGAGATTT
>JBJDZO010000148.1:0-3109 GCA_051868095.1 Butyricicoccus sp.
TGACATCGAAATACATGGTGGCTGTCATATGCGCATTGTCGCACCGCAGCACCGAAGTATGGATTTCCTCATATGCCCCCTTGCACCAGTAAACCCAGAGCGTATCCACAAACAGCGGGCTGTATTCTGACGGATCTGTCTTTTCGGCCACATCCGCCGCAGGGAGCACTTCTGCCACATCAACGCCGTACAGCGCGCACAGCGTCACCAGCATATCGCAGGAAATTGCGATATCGCCGCTCTCGTACTTGGAAAGGGTGGCAATGCTTTTCCCCAAAGCGTCCGCCAGCTCGGCAAGCGTAATCCCCTTGTTTTTCCGGATCGCACCGAGCTTTTCTCCTATGCTTTTATAGTAACTGGTTTCTTCCATTTTTGACGATCTCCATACCCGCTTTCAAAACGCACCCCATAGCCTGCCTCTGATTTTCCGCATTATGATATGATTATACCATGTTTCATGCGTCTTCGCCACGGTAAATAAAGAGTTTTCCCGAAGGGAAAATTCCCTTCGGGAAACGCAGATATTCTGCGGCCAATTCAGCTCCGGATCAGAGATTGACCAGCTTGCCGTCCTTGAATACCGCCGCGACATTGTTGAGCATTTCAATGTCCTGATCGGGATTGCCGCTGAACGCAGCCAGATTCGCCCGTTTGCCGACCTTGATCGTACCGACCTGGTCGTCGATCTGCAGGATCTCGGCGTTGTATTTGGTCGCCTGAATCAGTGTCTCCAGCGGCGTAAAGCCGATCTTGTTCACACGGACTCGGAATTCGTAAATACCGTTGCCGTGGCTTCCTTCGTAAACGCCGGCATCCGTACCCCAGCCGAGCTTCAGGCCGGCTTCTCTCGCCGCGATCATGCCTTCCCGGAGGACTCCGACGATTCTGGTGGCTTTCTCCACATAGTGCCGGGGCATGTTTTCGCCAAACTCCAGGAAAGAGTACAGCGTGGACATGGTCGGCATCATGAAGGTCTTGTCGGTCGCCTTGTACATGCGGATGCATTCGTCGTCCATGATGGAGGAATGCTCCACCGTTCTGACGCCGGTGCGGATGCACATTTTGATGCCGTCGGTACCGTGGCAGTGGACGGCGACCGGCAGATCCACATATGCCGCAGCGTCGCAGGCGGCCTGCAGCTCGTTTTCGTAAATGATGGGTTTGCCGGGCGTTGCGCCGGGGTTCATCACTGCGCCGGTCCCCATGATCTTGATCCACTTCGCGCCCAGCTGATACTGGCGGCGCACGGCCTTGGTGTATTCATCGGGCGAGTCGGCCTCTGCGTACATGTCTCCGAAGAACTCGTTGCCCGCCTCCGTAGGAGAGATGATTCTGCCGCAGGCCAGAACGTCGGGGCCCATCACCATGCCCTCGTCAATTGCCTTGGCGATGCTGATGGTGATGTTGTTTCTGTCGCCCAGATCACGAACGGTCGTGTAGCCCATGCGCAGGTTGTCCTGCGCCAGCTTGAGGCAGCGCATGGTGCGGTAAGCGTCCGGCTGCACGTTTTCCTCGAAGGTGCTCATGCCGCACAGATCCAGATGGAGATGCCCTTCAATGAGTCCGGGAATCACGGTCTTTCCGGTCATATCCAGCACTTCGCCGCCGGATGCCGAGCAGGCCGGTTTGATCTCCTGAATCAGGCCGCCGTCGATGACGATATCGGCGCTGGTTCCTTCGAAGCCTTCCGTCAGTTCGGGAAGGATTCTTGCATTTCTTAATACGATCATGTTTTCTTTTTATCCTCCGTATTCGTATTAAAATTTGTGGTTTCGTTTTTGAGAGACTTTACAATGGCCCAGCAGCAGGCCAGCATAATAAACAAAAATGGAAATGCGATCACAATGGAAACGGTCTGTACCGACTTGAGACCGCCGGATATCAAAAGTCCCACGGCCAAGACCGAGATTGCGATCCCCCATGTGACCTTTCTGACGTTGGACGGGTCCAGTTGGCCGTCCGAGCTGAACATCCCCAGCACAAACGTACCGGAGTCTGCCGACGTGACGAAAAACGTGCACAGCAGCAGCACCGCCATAACCGAAAGCACAGCGCCCAGAGGATATTCATTCAAAACCGCAAACAGCGCCGTCTCCGGAGTCGCAATCAGCTCGCCGAGCGTTTCCAGTGGAATGATGCCGTTGATGCCCAGATTGATTCCAAGGCTGCCAAAGACCGAAAACCAGACGCAGGAGGCCACAGCCGGCACGACGAGAACGCCCAGCACAAATTCCCGGATGGTTCTGCCCCTGGAGATTCGCGCAGTAAAGCAGCCCACAAAGGGCGCCCAGGAAATCCACCACGCCCAGTAGAATACGCGCCAGTTGATGACCCAGCTGTTATCGCTGTAGGTGTGGATGTTCAGACTCTCCTTGACGATGCCGGAAATATAGTCGCCCATGCCACTCACGAAATTGTTCAGAATCTGAATTTTGGGGCCAACCGCAAAGGCAAACGCCGCCAGCGCGATCGCGAGAATCAGGTTAAAATTGGACAGGTGCTTGATGCCCTTATTCACACCGCTGATGGCAGAGCACAGAAAGGCCACTGTCACAATTGCGATGATTATGATCTGCGTTTTGAGATTCGTGGGCATTCCCGGAATCAGCGAACTGAGGCCGCCGTTGATCTGCAGCGCACTGAGACCCAGCGTGGTGGAGATGCCGGTTACCGTGATGACAATGGTAAGCACGTCCACTGCCTTTCCAATGCCGCCCTCGGCCCGTTTCCGGCCGATCAGCGGAATGAAAGCGCTGCTGATCAGATTTTTTTCACCCTTTCGGAACCCGAAATATGCGATCGACAAGCCGAGGATTCCATAAATCGCCCACGGATGTATGCCCCAGTGCATGAAAGTGGCCTTCATGGCAAAGGCTGCGGCTTCCGCCGTTCCGCCCTCCATGCCGTCCGGCGATATAAAATGGGACAGTGGTTCCGACACGCCCCAAAATACGAGACCGACGCCCATCCCCGCGCAAAACAGCATGGCAAACCAGGAAAACGTGCTGTATTCCGGACGGGAGTCGTCCGGCCCCAGCCGGATGCTGCCGTATTTTCCGAACGCAAGGATCAGGCAGAACGCGACAAACACCGCGATCACCAGAAGATA
>JBJDZO010000149.1:0-13606 GCA_051868095.1 Butyricicoccus sp.
GCCTGCATGAGTACAAGCGTCAACTGCTCAATGTGATTCAGGTGGTTGCGCAGTACCACCGGATTAAAAACAATCCGTCCGGGCCGTTTGTGCCGCGCACAATTATTTTCGGTTCCAAGGCCGCGCCCGGTTATGCGGTGGCGAAAAAGACCATTCAGCTCATTCACTCGATTGCGCATATGGTGAACCGTGATCCGGATGTCGGGGATAAACTCAAGGTTGTGTTCCTGGAGGATTACAAGGTTTCGCTGGCCGAGATGATTATGCCTGCGGCCGAACTGTCCGAACAGATTTCGGTCGCCGGTAAGGAAGCGTCGGGTACGGGCAACATGAAATTCATGATGAACGGTGCGCTGACCATCGGCACCATGGACGGCGCCAATGTGGAAATCTGTCAGGCGATTGGGCCGGAGAATATTTTCATCTTCGGCATGGAAACGCCAGAGGCGGAAGCACTCGCCGCGTCGGGAACCTATTTTGCACGCGAATACTACAACGCCAACCCGGCGCTCAAGGATGCGCTCGACCACATTCGCCGTGGCTTCGGGGATGGCGTGGACTACAACGATTTGGTTGCCATGCTGATCGACGGCGGGCCGGGCAAGACCGACCGGTTTATGATCTGCAAAGATTTTGAAGCGTATCAGCTTGCACAGGAGCGCGTTGCGCAGATGTATCAGCGTCCGGAAAACTGGAACTATATGTCGCTTGTGAACATTGCCGATTCCGGCCGGTTTGCAGCCGACCGTTCGGTTGCCGAATACGCACAGAACATCTGGCGTGTACACACCAATTTTGCTTATTGAGAAAATGTTTGAAGAAACCGGCCTCTCTGTCTGTGCAGAGGGCCGGTTTTTGCGGCCTGCGGTTGTTTTATGGGGGATGGCGTGATATACTTACTATGTATCACATGAAATAAAATTCGTCGGAAAGGGCCAGGGTTTGCACAGGTAAACCGGCTTGGGCAGCGCCGCAGAAGTGCGGCGGCGGAGAGATTATGCGATGGACGCGAAGGCATTGATACAGCCGGAAGAGGGGCGTCTGTCAAAGGAGATCAGAAGGAATGAAAGAACAAATGAGCGTTTACTGCTCCCGGACAGAGGCATGCAAAAGTCCATATGGCGCGGTGCCGAGCGGGGAAACGGTAACATTTTGTATTTATCCGCGGCGTTCTGCCGGCGTCCTGTCGGCGGAACTGCTGCTTTGCGCAGATGGGGAAGAATTTCAGACCATTCCGATGCATTGGAATGGCTATGCGGGCGCACGTGACTGTTACTGCGCCACCTGTAAGACCGGTGCGCCGGGACTGTACTGGTATCTGTTCAAGATGGTGACAACCGAGGGCGAGAACTTTATCTGCCGCAGCATCGGCGGTCAGGGAGATGTGCTGACCCAACTGGGTGAGCGCTTCCAGATGACGGTTTTTGACGGCAGCTATCCGGTGGCTTCGTGGTTTGGCGAGGGTATCACGTATAACATTTTCCCGGATCGCTTTGCACGTACTGAGGTGCCGCAGGAAACCGGCTACCGTTCTGAGCGGCATGTGCATGAAAACTGGTCGGATACGCCGGTGTATCTGCCGGACGCGCGCGGCGAAATCCTGAACAATGACTTTTTCGGCGGCAGCCTGCGCGGTGTCATCGAAAAGCTGGACTATCTGGAAAGCCTGCATGTGCAGACCATCTATTTTAACCCGATGTTCGAGGCGTTTTCCAACCATCGCTACGACACGGGCGACTATAAGACCATTGACCCGATGATGGGCACCGAGGACGATTTCCGCGAGCTGTGTGCGAAAGCCAAAGAACGCGGCATGCGCGTGATTCTAGACGGCGTGTTCAGCCACAATGGCTACGACAGCAAGTATTTCAATGCCCATGGCCATTACGACGGCGTGGGCGCATATCAATCCAAGGAATCACCGTATTATGACTGGTATGATTTTTCCAATTGGCCGAACGAATACTCGTCATGGTGGGGCATCTATACGCTGCCGCAGGTCCGCGAGCTGCATCCGAAATATCTTGACTACATCATCGAAGGCGAGGACAGCGTCATCCGGCACTGGCTGAATGCAGGGGCGTCCGGCTGGCGGCTGGATGTGGCCGATGAGCTGCCGGATGAGTTTATCGCAAAGCTGAATCAGGCTGCACGCGAGACCAAGCCGGATGCGCTGGTGGTCGGCGAGGTCTGGGAGGATGCTTCCAACAAGATCAGCTACGACGTGCGCCGCCGGTATTTTCAGGGCGGTGAACTGGACAGCGTGATGAACTATCCGCTGCGCGATGGAATTATGGCGTTCCTGTCCGGGTCTCCGGCCGAGGACTTTGCCGAGAAGATGGAGACCCTGCGCGAGAACTATCCGCGTGCGGTGTTCTACAACCTGATGAATATCATTGGCACACACGACACCCCGCGTGCGCTGACCGCGCTGGGCGCCGACCCGGGCGACTGGGGAGCGAGCCGTGAATTCCGTGCGAACAAGCGGTTGACCGGTGAGGCGCTGGAGCGTGCCAAACGCCGGCTCAAAATCGCGGCGGTCATTCAGTTTACCATGCCGGGTTCCCCGACCATCTATTATGGCGATGAGGCTGGGCAGCAGGGCTATGAGGACCCGTTCAACCGCCGCACCTATCCGTGGGGCAGCGAGGATGAGGAACTGCTGGCGTTTTACCGTGGGCTGTGCGCGGTGCGCGCTGGAAATCCGGTACTGACCGATGGTTCGATCGAATTTCTGGAGGCACACGGCGGGGTGCTGCTGTATGTGCGTGAGGACGCGGACGAGCGGGTGCTGGTGGCGGTCAACCGTTCGGCCGAATCCCAAACCTATGAAATCACCGGTGTGGAGACGCTGGAGAGCCTGCTGGACGGCACGCTGCATCTGGGCGGCGAGGACGGCGTGGTGATCGAGCTTGCGCCCGAAAGCGCGGCGCTGTACCGGTTTGTAGATGGAGGAAAGGAATAATATGGACTTTACCGAAAAGACACTGCGGCAGGAATATAAATTCCGCGGCAAGATCATGAGTGCGCGTGTGGACGACATCGAGCTGCCGAATGGCAAGCCGGGCTACCGCGAGGTATGTGAACATGTCGGCGGCGTGGGCGTGCTGCCCATCGACGAAAACGGCAATGTGATTCTGGTGCGCCAGTTCCGCTATCCGTATGGCGAGGTGATTTATGAGATTCCGGCCGGCAAGATGGATCACGGCCCGGAAAACGCCGAGCTGTGCGGCCGCCGTGAACTGAAAGAGGAAACCGGCTTTACAGCGGGACGCATGATCCCGCTCGGCGCGATTTATCCGTCGCCCGGCTTCCTGACCGAGGTGGTGTATATGTTTGCGGCGCTCGACCTGAAGCCGGGCGAGTGCGCACCGGATGAAGATGAGTTTGTCGAGCATGTGACCGTATCGTTTGCCGAGCTGGAGCGTATGATTGAAACCGATGAGATCCGCGACGGCAAAACCATCGTGGCGGCCTATCGTGCGCGGCTCAAGGGACTGATCCGGTAATCACCAATCCGATGCCATGAGGGGAGAGGACAACATGGAGAAAACAATTCTCGTGGTCGAAGATGAGAAAGCGATTGCAGACATTCTGATATTCAATTTGCAGCGTGAGGGATACAAAACGCTTGAAGCCAATGACGGCCCGGAAGGGCTGCGGCTGGCGCTCGAAGGTGCGCCCGATCTGGTGCTGCTCGATGTCATGCTGCCTGGTATGGATGGCTTTGAGGTGTGCCGGAAGGTGCGCGAGACCTCACAGGTGCCCATTCTGATGCTGACCGCGCGCGAGGAGGAAGGCGACAAGATCAACGGCCTGGAATTGGGCGCGGACGATTATATCACCAAACCCTTTTCCATGCGCGAACTGATGGCGCGTGTCAAGGCCAACATCCGCCGCACCTCCATGCAGCAGGCCACAGGCAGTGCGCCCGAATCGCCGGCGGCAGCGGGCAAGCTGATCATTTCGGCTGACCGCGGCGCGGTCTACAAGGATGGCAAACCGCTCGATTTGTCGGTGCGTGAGTTTGATATTCTGACCTTTCTCGCCGCCGAGCCGGGCAAGGTGTTTTCCCGCGAACAGCTCATGGAAAACGTCTGGGGCTATGAGTATTACGGCGATCTGCGTGCGGTCGATGTCGCCATCCGCCGCCTGCGCGAAAAGCTGGAGGATCAGCCCGCGCAGCCGCGGTACATCATCACCAAGCGCGGCTTTGGATATTATTTTTCGGACAGTGAGACGGTCGAGGGCCTCGCCCCGTCCGCATCAAACAGTTAAAGGGGATCGGTTATGTTTCGCAGCCTGCATATGAAGCTTGTCCTCATCCTGATCCTGCTGATCGTGTCGGTCATGGCCGTCATGGGCACCTTCCTGATCAACAGTGTGGGCAACTACTATCTGAGCGATTTCTATGAGCAGGTGGACGGCCTGTTTGATTACAATATGCGGGTCTCGCTGAGCGATGCGGCACAGGAGGCGGACGGCGATCAGCGTCTTGCGGAGATTGTAGGCGCATATGCCGGTTCTCTTGGAATTGACAGCACACACCGTAACTACTATATTTTGGACAGTGACGGCAACTGCCTGCACAGCTCGCGCAGCAGCGGCGGCGCCGATCTGACGATGACGCCCAATCTGCTCGCCGCCATGGCCGGGGACATCGGCATTACCAACGCGGTCATTGACAGCTATATGGATGCTGCCTATCCGATTGACGGCGGTGCGCAGGATTATATCATCTACATCAAGGACGATAAGCAGGAAATCCAGACGCTGTCGTGGCGGTTTTTCAGCATCGTCATGGAGACTATGGTGTTTGGTCTGCTTGTGGCTGTGCTGCTCAGTTTTCTGCTGTCCAAAACCATCACCACGCCGATTGAAAACATCAAAGAACAGGCGCGTCTGGTCGCGGCCGGTGATTTCAGCCATCGGTTGCCCATCCAGTCGGGCGACGAGATCGGCAATCTGACCGAGACCTTCAACTACATGGCCGGGGTATTGCAGAATACGCTCGGCGAGGTGCAGGAGGAACGCGACAAACTCAGTACGCTGTTCCTGCATATGACCGACGGCGTAGCGGCGTTTACGCCGGACGGACGTATCATTCATATGAACCCGGCGACCGAACGGCTGATGGGGGTCAAGTTCGACGAGACCATGACCTTTCCGGATGTGTTCCCGGGCGTGGAGATGCCGGGCACAGCCAAGGTAGGTGAGCGCAAGCCGGTGAGCACCGAGGTCAGCCGCATGGGGCGCACGCTGAACGTGCTGCTCGCGCCGTATGGCTCGGGTGACGATGAGCGCGGTGTCATCGCGGTCATCCACGATATCACCGAGCAGCGCAAGCTGGATGACGCGCGGCGGGAATTTGTCGCCAACGTATCGCATGAGCTGCGTACCCCGCTGACCAACATCAAGAGCTACACCGAAACGCTGATGGATGCGGCGGGCGAGCTGCCGGCCGATACCGAAAAGCGGTTCCTTGGGGTAATCTCGAGCGAGGCCGACCGTATGACCCGTATCGTGAAAGATCTGCTGACCCTGTCCAAGCTGGATTACGGGCGCATGAATCTGACGTTCAGCCGGTTCTCGATGAAGGACATGCTCGAAACCGTATACACGGCCATGAAGCTGGATGCGGAGAACAATGGGCATATGCTGACGTTGGAGTTTCAGGGCGAGATGCCGTTCATGATGGGCGACAAGGAGCGGCTCGAGCAGGTGGTTGTCAACATTATTTCGAATGCAATCAAGTACACGCCCGCGGGCGGTAAGATCGATGTGCTGGCCAGCCGCCGAGATGAGCGCCATGTGATGTTGTGCGTAAAGGACAACGGCATTGGCATTCCGGAGGCGGATATGCCGCGCCTGTTTGAGCGTTTCTACCGGGTGGACAAGGCGCGCTCGCGCGAAAAGGGCGGCACCGGTCTGGGACTCGCAATTGCCAAGGAGATGGTCGAGGCGCATCACGGCACGATCCATCTGGAAAGCACCTTGGACGTCGGCACGACCGTGACCATCGTGCTGCCGACCGACCTGCATATTGAGGATACGTAATGGAAACACGGGAACAAAAACGGAGGAACCGGCTCAAGAACGCGATTTTGCTCGTGCTGTTTGTCGGCATGATTGTGCTCACCTGCGCCACCTGTCTGACCGGTCTGAATTTGGACAGTATGCCAGCCGATTCGATGTTTGCCCGGGTGTATCAGCGGTTTACCTATGGTGTGAGCGGGTTTGAGATGCGCACCGGCGGCGATGCCGCGGCTGAGCCGACTCGGATTGCGGTCAGCGGCACGGATGGGCTGGTAGGCGCACAGTATCATGCCGCTTCGGTTTCTACGCTGTATACTGTTCTGCGCGATCCGATGGGACAGGCGCTGGACGACGCCGGGCAGTTTTACACAGTCAGCGAAGCTGATTTTGCGGCGGCGCTGGACGGTGGGGATGTGCTGTATTTTGGATACGAAGGTGAGCTGCCGCTCGCGCTGCTGTCCGGCTGGATGGGCGGCACGGAGAGCAGCATGATCCGGACCGATCTGCTGCTGCTGACGGCGGAGGGCGAGCTGTTCGTGCACAATGCGGACGATGGGTATCAGTGCGCACAGGTGCCGGCCAATCCGGGTGCGTGGCGTGAAGCCATGCAGGAGCTTTCTGCGAGCACATGCAGTTTTGCTGCACAGCATAAGGACGGACGGATGGAGAACGTCCGGCCGGACACGCTGCTGTTTGACAACGAGAGCACAAGTGCCGAACAGATGACGATCCGGTATCCGGGGTATCTGGATGGGCAGAGCGGCAGCGATTTGACCGCGCTGCTTGAGGCGTTTGCATACGATCCGTATGTCCGCAGCTATGACGAGGATAGGGGCGAGACCCGGGTGTTTGTTGAGAATTTCAGCACGCTGCATGTTTCATCAGGCGGGCAGGTGGATTTCAATACGTCGGCGCTCGAGGGCGGTCTGGAGGCCTACGCGGCCGGAGAGATCGACCCGGATGAAGCGCTGCGTCTGCAAACCGATTTTGCGTATACGCTGCTCCGCGAGGTGCAGGGCAGCATGTCCGATGCCTCACAGGCCATGTTGTTTGATGTGGAGGAGCGGGACGCGGGAATTCGGGTGCTGTCGTTCATTCAGTTGGTGGGCGGCATCCCGGTCGAAACCGGACAGGCATTTGCCTGGTTTGAATTTCAGGATGGGCAGTTGATTGAAGCACAGTTCCGGCTGCGTGCGCTTGACCCGACCGGCGAACGTACCATGCTGCTGCCGACCGTACAGGCCGCGGCGGCAGCGCCCTCCGGCGGGTTACGGCCATCGCTGGTCTATCTGCCGGACGAAGATGCAGATACGTTCAGCGCCCGGCGGTGCTATCAGAAATAAATGGAAAGGAGGCGGCCGCGCATGCAGTGGAGCCGCGTGAAAACCATACTCATTGTGCTTCTGCTGTGTGTGGACAGCTTCCTTTTGTGTACGCTCGGCGGGAAGGCATGGTTCGCCTATCAGCGCGGGCAGGAAATGCGCGCACATATTCAGACCGTGCTGCATGAAAAGGGCATGACGCTGTCGGATACGATGAAGATTCCGGGCAGCGCCATGATGCCTCAGCTTTATATCGACCGCAGCCGTGCGGAAGAAGCGGCGGTTGCGGCGGCGCTGCTCGGCGGCTCAGCCGAGCGCCGGGACGAGGGTGAGATTTCGTATTTTGAGAGCGAAGCAGGAGAAGTGGTCTGGAATGAGCAGGGCGAACTGAATGCTCATTTGACTCCGGAGGGATATGTACCGCTGGAGGGGGAGCAGGCGCGCAGCGAGGCGGAGCAGCTCATGAAAGGTGCAAACCTTTACGGCTCCGGTATTCTGTGGGATGTAAAGGGAAACACCATTACGGCGAGCGTTAAGACCGCTGGATACGAGGTATTCAACCGGAAACTGGTCATCACATATGAGAAAACCGGTCTGCGTGTGCAGGGACGCTGGACATTCTCAGAGCCATATTCCACCAAAAGCAACCTGTACACAAGTTATCATCCGGCGGATGCACTCATGCTGTTTGCCGGATTTGGGCTGGCCAGCCGGATTGACAGCATGGAGCCGGGATTGTTATTGACAAATGCGGCAGGAAATCAGTTTGCGCTCAGCCCGATTTGGCGAATTGTCACAGATAGAGGAGAGTTTTTTGTCGATCCGCTGAAAAAATCGGTCGTAGAGACCTGAAAATCGGCAAAATGCTTGGGTAGAAATTTTACACAAGAATGGGAAAGGACTTTACTTCCTACCTTCGCTTGTGGTAAAATATTTTATGTATCAGCCTGCGCCTATCACATAGCTGCGCAGCTTTTGTATAATGATAATATCAGGCAAAGATGCGCAAGGCATCTGCTTTTTAACATATTAAGGAGACGGTTCAATTGACCAAATATGTCATCAATGGCGGCAAACGCTTAAACGGAGAGGTAACAATCAGCGGCGCAAAGAATGCTGCGGTGGCAATTGTCCCCGCGGCGCTGCTTGTAGACGGCCCCTGCCGGATCGAAAACGTACCGAAAATCATTGACGTGACCCTTCAGTTAGAAATTCTGCGTGAGCTTGGCGTATCGGTGCGCCTGGTCAACGCCACCACCGTGGAGCTCGATGGCGAGTGCGTTCCGGGCGCCAAGGTTCCCTATGAGCTGATGCGCAAGATCCGTGCGTCGTATTATCTCATCGGCGCGCTGCTCGGCAAATATCACCATGCGGAAGTTGCGATGCCCGGCGGCTGCAACTTCGGCGGCATCCGCCCGATCGATCAGCACATCAAGGGTTTTGAGGCGCTGGGTGCGAAGATCTCCATTGCGGAAGGCGGTTACATCCATGCTGACGCGCCGAACGGGCTGACCGGTGCGCATATTTATTTTGATGTGGTTTCGGTTGGCGCGACCATCAACATCATGCTGGCGGCCGTACTGGCGAAGGGCATGACGGTCATTGAGAATGCAGCCAAGGAACCGCATATTGTTGATCTGGCGAACTTCCTGAATGCAATGGGTGCGAACGTCAAGGGCGCGGGCACCGATGTCATCAAGATTCGCGGCGTAGAGCATCTGCACGGCGGCACATATTCCATCATTCCGGACCAGATCGAAGCCGGCACCTTTATGGCGGCGGTTGCGGCGTGCGGCGGACAGGCGCTCATTAAGAACGTCATTCCGAAGCACTTGGAGTGCATTACCTGCAAGCTGGCCGAGATGGGCGTGGAAATCACCGAGTTTGATGATGCGGTTCTGGTCAGCCGCATGGGTAAGCTGACCAAGACCAACGTCAAGACGCTGCCGTATCCGGGCTTCCCGACCGATATGCAGCCGCAGCTGACGACTGCGCTGTGTCTGGCCGAAGGCACCAGCATCATCACCGAGGGCGTGTGGGACAATCGTTACCGCTACACCGAGGAACTGGTGCGTATGGGTGCGAACATCCATGTAGACGGAAAAATTGCGGTGGTGGAAGGTGTTCCGGAGCTGACTGCGGCGCCGGTGCGTGCATATGACCTGCGTGCGGGTGCGGCGATGGTCATCGCTGGTCTGGCTGCCAAGGGTACCACGCAGGTAGAGCAGGTAACAAATATCGAACGCGGCTATGAGAATCTGGTTGAGAAGTTTGTCGGACTGGGCGCGGATATGTTCCGTACCGAGATTCCGGACAGCGATGCGCAGACCATGCCGGTAGCAAAGTAAACAATACGGGGCGGGGCGACCCGCCCTGATTTCATCTTATGGAGTAGAGTTATGGAGCAGAACTGTTATTTCAGCATTGCCAGCGGGTCGAGCGGCAATTGCAGCCTGTACATTGCTGGAAATACCCGGATCCTGATCGATCTGGGGGTTTCGGTGCGCCGGCTGACCGCTGCGCTGCGCCGCATGGGGCTGACCATCGATATGCTGGATGCTGTGCTGCTCACCCACGAGCACATTGACCATGTCAAGGGGCTGGCGACGTTTGTCAAGCGGCATGACGTGCCGGTTTACGCGACCCGAGGGACGGCGGAGGCGCTGATTGCTAAAAATCCGGATGCGCGGAAGCTGCTGCGTCCGTACTGGGGTGGTGAGACCTTCACGATTGGGACGGTGGATGTGCAGTCGTTCCTGACGCCGCATGACGCGGCGGAAAGCGTGGGCTACATTTTGAGCACGCATGCGCATCGGTTTGGGTTTGCGACCGACCTTGGGTTTGTGCCGGCTTCGGTGCAGAGTAAGCTGCTTGGATGCGATATGGTGGTGCTGGAGTCCAACCACGATGTCGATATGCTGCGCACAGGACCGTATCCGTGGCCGCTCAAGCAGCGTGTCGCGGGCAGTCATGGGCATTTGTCCAACCCGGATTGTGCGGCCTGCGCGGTAGCGCTGGCCGAAAACGGGACAGGCACGATTGTGCTGGCGCATTTGAGCGAGCACAACAATACGCCGGTTACAGCGCTGCGTGAAACACGCATGGCGCTGGACGCGGCGGGGCTGGCGTGTGAGGTTTATGTAGCGCCAAAGGATGAGATGGAGCATCCCATCCGGCTGGATACGGAGGTGCAGACATGCTTGGCATCCGTTTGATTTGTGTCGGCAAGCTGGGCGAAAAATTCTGGAAAGACGCGGTCGGGGAGTATGAAAAGCGGCTGGCGGGATATTGTAAGCTGGAGATCATAGAACTGCCCGAACAGCGTTTGCCTGACCGTCCCTCCGAGGGGCAGATTGAAAGCGCTCTGCACAAGGAAGCCGAACTGATCCGGGCGAAGATTCCGCAGGGCGCGGCAGTGATTGCGATGTGCATTGAGGGCAAGACCATGTCGAGCGAGCAGCTTGCAGAAACCATCGGAGAGATGACGCTTGGCGGCGTGAGCCGGATTGCGATTCTGATTGGCGGCTCGTGTGGGCTGGATGCGGCGCTCAAGAAGGAAGCGCGTTTGCGCCTGTCCATGTCGCCGATGACCTTCCCACACCATTTAGCGCGGGTGATGGTGCTCGAACAGGTATACCGTGCGCTGAACATTCAGGCAGGTGGAAAGTACCATAAATAAGAAGAAAAAAGGGTCCGGGGCTGTGCCCCGGCGCAGTGCAGGCGCGCAGCCTGCCCGCGCTCCGCAGAGCGCGGAATCCCCTTTTGAAAAGCGGACGCAGTCCGGTTTTCAACCAATTCAGACGAAAAAAGCCTTCCCCGGCCGGGGAAGGCTTTCATTTTGCGGGAATATTGAAAAATCCGGGCGGACACGGATTTTTCAGGAGAGTTCCGCGCACTGCGGTGCGCGGCCAGCCTGCGCGGCTGGATCGCGCCGGGCCGCAGGCCCGGACCCGACTGGAATGGGTGCTGGCTTACAGCCCGTTTTGCAGGCGCGCAGCCTTGAGGGTGTTTTTCATCAGCATGGTGATGGTCATCGGGCCGGCGCCGCCGGGTACCGGGGTCATATAGGACGCCTTCTCCATGACAGCCGGGTCAACATCGCCGCAGACCTTGCCCTCGGCGTTGCGGTTGATGCCGACGTCGATCACAACCGCGCCTTCCTTGACCATCTCCGGGGTGACGAACGCTGCCTTACCGACCGCGGCCACGAGGATATCTGCACCCGCGCAAAGCTCGGTGAGGTTTTTGGTGCGGCTGTGGCAGATGGTGACCGTTCCGTGACGATGCAGCAGCAGCATGGCCATGGGTTTGCCGACGATGTTGGAACGGCCGATCACAACGCACTGCTTGCCCTTGGGGTCGATTTCGTATTCGTCGAGCAGTTCCATGACACCGGCCGGGGTGCAGGGCAGGAAGTCAAAGTCACCGATCATGATTTTGCCGACATTGGCCGGATGGAACGCATCGACATCCTTTTTCGGGTCGATCGCTGCGATAACCGCATCTTCGCTGATCTGCTTCGGCAGGGGAAGCTGGCACAGAATGCCGCTGATTTTGGGGTTGGCGTTGAGGTCATGAATCAGCTCGATCAGCTCATCCTGCGAAGCGGAAGCGGGAAGCACATGCTTTTCGCTGTAAAAGCCGCACTCGCTGCATGCCTTTTCCTTATTGCGCACATAAATTTCACTGGCAGGGTCATCGCCTACCAGAATGACGGCCAGACCGGGAACGATTCCCTGCGCCTTCAGCGCGTCGGTTTCCGCCAGAATCTGGCCGCGTACTTTGGCGGACAGCGCCTTGCCGTCCATTCGAATTGCACTCATTGGTCATTCTCCTTTTTGTCGGGGTGAATCGGCTTTTCCAGTGCAACTGGGCACCAGATCTGGCCAAGGGTTTCCACTTTATTTTTACGTCCGAGGACGAGCAGCACAATGGCTGCGATGCAGCTCACGCCCGCGAGCACTTGCGATACACGCAGCGGGGTGCCGGGGATGTACAGGCTGTCCGCCCGCAGGCTTTCGATCCAAAAACGGCCGAAGCCATACCAAGCGGCGTAGATCAGGAAGATTTCGCCGCGGAAGTGACGGCGTTTGCAGCACTGGTGCAGAATCAGGAAGCCGATCAGGTTCCAGAGGGATTCGTAAAAGAAGGTCGGATGCACCGGAGCGGCGCCGTCGATTACCATGCTCCATGGCAGATCGGTCGGCCCGCCAAAGGCTTCCGCGTTGACGAAGTTGCCCCAGCGGCCGAAAATCTGGCCGATGATGATGCCGCTGGCTGCGACATCCAGCATGCCGGGGATGTTCAGATGATGGTATTTGCCATAGACACAGATGGTAGCGACTGCGCCGAGAATACCGCCGTAAATCGCCAGACCGCCATGCCAGATCATGATGATTTCAGCGGGATTGTTCTTGTAGTCGTTCCACTGGAAGATGACGTAATACAGCCGCGCACATACGATGGCGATAGGCACGCACAGCAGCATCAGATCATACAGATGATCCTTGGTGTAGCCGAACTGGATGGTTTTGCGCGACCCATACAGGGCTGCGATGATGAAGCCGACGCAGATGATAATGCCGTACCAGTAAATATCCTTGCCAAGGATGTTGACCGCGACGCGGTTCAGGGTAAATTCCAGACCAAGGCCGGGAAATGCGATGACATGTTCCATGGGTTAGCTCCTTTCCCGGGGTTCGATGACCGCCATGGACGAGCGGCCCGGCTGTGCCCAGCGGACGAACATTTCCTGTGCGTCTCGGGCGGTGATGGTGTCGTAAAGTTCCGCGAAGGCCGGGAAATCCTCCCCGCCGAACGCGGCTTCGCATTGGCTGCGGCAGATTTCGTCCGGCTGGTCGAGCGTGCGCAGCGTCATGCCGTAAGCGGCGCGTTTCATACGCGCAAACAGTGAGGCTTCCACACCCTCTGCCGCAAGCTTTTGTACGGCGGCTTCAATCTGCGCACGTGCCGCGCGCGGGTCCCGGCTGTCGCCGCCGAACATCGGGCAGGCGGCTTCGGGATGCAGGTTGTAGCCGCTGGAGAACTGCCGGTTGATCAGGCGATCCTTGTACAGCGAGGCGTATAACTCGGAGGTTTCTCCGGCCAGAATGCGGCAGCACAGTTCGCCGAGGAGCTGGCGGCGCAGGCGGCTTTCGCCGGGCTGGAGGGGGATATCCTTAAAGCCGAGCAGGAAGGACGGCTGCGATACTGCCATTTGGTGTACCACTTCGCTTTGACAGACCTCA
>JBJDZO010000150.1:0-3046 GCA_051868095.1 Butyricicoccus sp.
TATGTACGCGCTCTTCCTGATCGCGCAGCGACGGTATGCTGCCCAAGTCCAGAATCGCTACCCCGATCGTCGGTGACAGTTCCACAATTTCAGCATCCGACGCCTGCGTACACAACTCCAGCAGGCTGCGCATCTGGCCGCCATCCGCCCCGACCGGCTGAAATAGTACCAATGCACAACGTCGGTAAAGGCCATCCAGACCGGCCTCTTTCAAAAGTTCCGGAAGCTCATCCTCGTTCAGCACGCCGGACAGCAGCTGAGCCAGCACGCTGCGCTGGCGGCTTTTTTTGCCTTCCCGGGCAAGCGCCTGAATCTGACGGCGATCATCTGCGCTCTGACGGCGTTTTTCTACCTGAATCCGGATTTTTTCCATAATCACGCCAACCGTATCCTCGTTGATATGGTTTTTGAGCAGATATTCGTCCGCACCGCTTTGCAGCGCATTCTTGACCAGATCAAAGTCGTCGTGGCAGCTCAGCGCAACCAATACACCATCGTATCCATCTGCACGCAGGCGACGGATCAACTCCACACCGTTCATACGCGGCATGCTGATGTCAGTCAGAATCAAATCTGGTTGATATTTCTGTGCCAGTTCCAGCGCTTCCTCGCCGTCGCGTGCATCGCCTGCCACTTCAAACCCGAATTTTTCCCATTCAAGCACATCCTTTAAAAACATGCGCACAATGAGGTCGTCATCCACCAAAAGCACCTGATACATACTATTCCTCCCGTTCGGGTGTATCATCTATATTGTCCCGGGTCAAAAGCCGACCGGTCAGCAGAGTTTCCTCCGGAATCTCTTTTTCCTCCAACAGATCGAGCGCTATTTTCATCGCCTGATGCCCGATTTCCTGTCCCGGCTGAGTAATCAGTGCATCCATTGCTCCGCTGCGCACCGCTTCAATCGCGTCATCCTGCGTGTCCACCGCGACAATCGGGCAAGCGGCCTCGGTTTGCTGTGCCTGCGCTGTCACGGCCCCCAGTCCCAAAATCGCACTCGTGCAGAACAGTGCATCCACATCGGTCAGGCTTCGCGCCTGTTCATATCCCTGCGAAAATTCACCATCTGTGTAGTACACCGCAGGCGCGGCAAAACAATTCATCGTATGGATTTCATCCAGAAATGCTGCGACACGTGCAGTGTGTGTGGACTGCTTGCTCGAACCAGACAGCACAGCAATCCGCGCCCCCTTTGGCAGCCGCTCGGCAAAATATTTGGCCGCCATACGCCCGATATTCTCATTATCTGCCCCGATATAAGGCAGCTCGCTGTCGAGTGCACGGGTATCCACGGTCAGTATCGGAATATTTTTTTCCTGTGCCAATTCGACAAACCACGCCGTGTTATATGAGTTGCAGGGCGCCACCAGCAGCGCGTCCACACCGTTGTTCAGCAGGTTCCGGATATGTTCCGCCTGTTCCCGCTCGGCTTTTTCGTCCTGCGGCGCGAGCAGCAGCAAATCCACCCCCAATTCGGATGCAGCCTGCTCCATACCCGATCGGATTTCCATCCAATACTGGCTGTTCATGGCCTTCAAAACCACACCAATCGTGTACTTTGGCTGTTCGACCGTCTGATGGATTTCTCCGCAGCTGGTCAGCCACAGCGCCAGCACCAACAGCAGACATCCTCGTTTTTTCATCGGTTTTCTCCTTAGATACGATATTCCTGCGGATCCTGACTGACCGGCAGATCAAATTCAGCGCAGGTTCCCTCACCGGGTACGCTGGTGATGTGAAACCACGCTTTTTCGCCGTAATACAGCCGCAAACGCTCCTGAATATTGCGCAGGCCAATACCGGTCAGCCGGCGTTTATCCTCGGTCGGGTCACCTGCCAGCAGCCCTTGTACGGTTTCCGCATCCATGCCCTGTCCGTTGTCACGCAGAGACAAATGCAGCCGATCTCCCTGCACCGTGGCGGTCAGGATAATCCGATTGTCGGTGCGTCGGGTATCGATGCCATGAAAAATCGCATTCTCCACCACCGGCTGAAGCAGCAGGCAAGGCACATAACAGTTCTCTGCCCGCTCCGACACCTGATATTCCACGGCAAAGCAGTCCGAATAACGGAATTTTTGCAACGAAACAAAGCTTTCTACCAGCTCGATTTCCTCACGCAGCGGCAAAAATGCGCCCTTTTTCTGGATGCTGGCTTCCAGCAGATTGATAAAGGCACCCAATTGGTCAGCAAGGGTCTTGTTCCGCTGTAAAGTTGCAGCGAAGCGGATAGAATTGAGCGTATTATACATAAAATGCGGCCGAATCTGATATTGCAAGGCGTGCAATTCGGCCTGTTTTTTCTCGGTCTGCTCGCGCACTACCTGATGCATCAGCCCGTCGATCCGACGGACCATATCGTTGAAATGTTCCGTCAGTGTGGCAAACTCATCGGTTTGAGACGGAGCCACATGCGCGGTGAAATCACCTCGACTGACCTGATCGATGGCTGCCGTCAGTTTTTCCACCGGACGATACAGCCATTTGCTCACCAGCCACGCCACAAGCAGCAGGATGAGAAATACCGCTGCCATAATGAGTGCTTGCAAGGTCTGTCGATCTCGAATGCTGCGCGTCAGCTCTGCGCGGTCGCTCCGGCACAGAATCCGATACCCGGAAAAGGGTGCCTGCACACTCAGTAAAAGCATGCCATCCTGTGTGCTGCCAACATCGATACGATTTGCAGGCAAGACATTCAGCCCGGCAGGACGACTGCCGAGCTGCGCTGCCGACTCCGCCGAACAAACACGGCCCTCGGGGTCGAGAATCTGGTATTCTTCCCGGCCTGCATTGGCCAGCGGCGCAAGCAGCGCATAATAAAGCTGCCGCTCGTCAATCGTCACGCAAAGTGTGCCAAGCGATTCTCCGTTTTCATTGTTTACCGGCGCAAGATATGCATAGACCTGCTGAGAAACCCGTCCGATCGCGCTGCGGAAAAACAGCGGCGTCAGTGGTTTTTCCTGACTGTCCCATGGGGGCTGCTCCCCAACCGGAAACACAATATAATATTCCTCCGAGCATATGATTTGTCCGTCGTCCGGCAG
>JBJDZO010000151.1:0-3042 GCA_051868095.1 Butyricicoccus sp.
CCGGTCTTTTTCCTATTCTGCTTCATTGTATCACACCCATTTTTAATTGAAAAGGCTTCATTCGGTTATGACGAAACCTTTTGAAGCCCATAAATTACAATTTATCGTTTTAATACAAATTCCTGAACCGGGCTTCCGAACTCTTCGGTCAGCTGTCCCTCAACAAAACCCAGCCGCTTGTAAAACGCTCTTGCAGCGATTCCTTCCGGAACACCATCCCGATATGTCGTAACAACCACTTCTTTTTCGGAATCCATGAATGTAAGCATAAAGGATACCATTTTTTCTGCAATATGCTGTCTGCGATAGTCGGGATCAACTGCTAAAAAGCAGAGGATATTCGGATCTTTTGAAAACAACAATGTGCCGACGATCCTGCCCTCACTTTTTGCGCAGATTGCAGCGTTTCTGCTCATAAAATCGAAAACAGTATCTCTGTGCGCATGCAAAGCTTGTTCGGTTTCAAGCCCAGGGAAGTTTTCTTTGACTTTCTCTACGAGATGCATCCAATTTTCCATATCATATTCTTTTCCCAATACAATTTCCACGATATTCCCCCCAAATCCCATTTATTTTTCTATTATACTATCACATTTCTCTACCCGTTTCAATGATCGGCGGAACCCCCGAAAAGTCCTTGCTCGATTCGGTTGACAATTGTAAACCTTTCTGTTATCCTAAAGGTAGACACATGTAGACCAATCCGGAGCATGAAGGAGGGAAACGACATGAAACCGATCAGCTTATCGGACGGCGAATGGAAGCTGATGGAGCATCTTTGGGCCGAAGCCCCGCGCACGATCACCCAGCTGGTGCATGCGCTCGGGCCGGAAACCGGCTGGGCCAAGGCCACCATCATCACCATGCTGTCCCGGCTGGAGGCCAAAGGCGCGGTGCGCTGGGAAAGCGGCGGGCGCGCCCGGCTGTACTTTCCGGCTGTATCGCGGGAGGCGGTCAGCGCGGCCGAAACGCGCAGCTTCCTTGACAAGATATACCACGGCTCGGTCGGCCTGCTGGTGAACGCGATGGCGCACGAAAACGCGCTCAGCGAGGACGACATTGACGAGCTGTATGACATCCTGCGCCGGGCTGAACAGCGAAAGGAGGATTCCAAATGACATTCCTCACCGAAACCATCTGGACTTCTTCCCTGCTCATTCTGGCGGTGCTGGCGCTGCGGGCCGTACTCGGCACGCACGTTTCTGCCCGGCTGCGCTATGGGTTGTGGCTGCTGCCTGCCCTGCGGCTATACATCCCGGTCTCGGTGCAGCAGGCCATGCACCTCATGCCGCAAAGCCGTCTGAGCGTGGTCAGCCTGCCGCGCTCCGCCGCGGCGCAGGCACCCGCCCCTGTCCAGCCGCTGCTGGACAATCTGCAAACCGGGCGTGTTTACGCCTTCGACAACCCGACTCCTGCGCAGGCGGCCGCGTCCATTGACTGGCAGCTTGTGCTGTTTGTGCTGTGGCTGCTCGGCGCGGCGGCGGTCACGGTCTGGTGCGTGATGGTCAACCGCCGCTTTGCGAAAAATCTGGCCGTGGCCTGTGAATACCGCGGGATTTCCCGGGAAAATCTGCCGGTCTACGTCGCGCGGAACCTGCGCTCGCCCTGTCTGTACGCGCTGTACGGCAAGCCGGGCATCTATGTCCCGCAGGCGGTCGCGGACAACCCGGAGCGTCTGCGCCATGTCCTCGCCCATGAGGACGCGCATTTCCGACAGCATGACCTGATCTGGTCGGTAGTGCGCACCGGACTGCTGGCGCTGTACTGGTTTCATCCGCTGGTGTGGGTGATGGCATTTCTCAGCCGGCGCGACTGCGAGCAGGCGTGCGATGAAGCGGCAATCCGCGCGCTCGGTGAGGACGAACGCCTTGCCTATGGGCGCACTCTGGTCGGCCTGATGGCGGCGGGCCGGCCAGGGGATCTCGTCTGCGGTGCGACCACCATGACCGACAGCAAAAAGGGCGTCCGAGAGCGCGTGCGGTGCATCGCGGAGCGCCCACAGACCCGTGCGGCGTCGGTGTTTCTGCTGGTGGCGTGCGTGGTGCTGAGCATGGCGTTTACGTTCACAGCCTCGACCACCCACCAGAAAGCGTGTACCATGCTGCGGCAAAGCCCGCCCGTGAGCGCGTATTCTTTCTTCTCTGTCAACGTCACGCAGACCTATACGGCGCTTAGCGATGAGGAGATCGATGAAGCGGTCGAGCTGTTTCTCCGCATCCGCGACACCATGGAACGCCCGGAAATCGATGTGGAAACCACCCCGGAATGGATTCTGGATTTCACGCTTCCGGACGGTGCGGACGGCAAACGGCAGCACCTTTCGCTCGATATGCTTGATATGGAATCCATGCTGGTACATCTCGAACAGAGCGGCGAAGAAATGTCCTACCTTGTCCGCGAGCCGGATACCGTGCTTGCTTTCCGGAAGCTGGTAGGGCTGTCGCACGTGCGCATTGAGACCATCTCTGTCGAACAGGGCACGTTCCGGCTGCACAACTCTGACCCCGATCATACCTACACCTTCGCCGGGCTGGGCTATACCCTTGTGAATCTGACGACCGGCGACGGCCAAGGCGTTTCCGCGAGTCAGGCCGCGTCTCAGGAGCCGAAGCGCCTCGAGCCGGGCTGGGCGCTCGACTGGGCCGCGCCCGGCTGGTCAGTTCCCACGAATGGCCTCTGGCGTCTGACCGTCGACGTGACCCGCGACGACGGCGAAGCGCTGGAGATTTCGACCATCTTTGCGGTCGGCGAACCGGACGATTCTTCCGCTTCCGAAGCGTTCTACAAGGGCTGGCCGCTCGTTTCGGGTACGCCGCTCACCGCGGACGATGTGCGTGATCTCGCAAGGCGCGGCGACACGGTGCGCACTTCGGATTTCAGCCGCTTCCTGTGGGAAATGCCCGACAATTCTTCGGTGGATTACATGCAGTTTCCCGTCTATGACCGGATGGAGTTCGGCACGGACACCGGCCTGTACGTGACCATGGCGTCGGGCGGCAGCGACACGCCGAGCAGCGTCGCTCTGTATGCGCCGGACGGCAC
>JBJDZO010000152.1:0-3033 GCA_051868095.1 Butyricicoccus sp.
CGCCGCGCAGCAGATGGCTCGGTAGCGGATTGTCCGCTGTTTCGTCTGCTTGACCGCGAGATAAGCGGTCTTCCGGTTTCGCTGCCGGTTTTACGGCTGGACGGTGACGGCCATGCCGCCCCGGACGGCAGCGCGCGGCTGGCGGACGGCGAGCTGAGCTTTACGACAGGAGGAACCCGGCATGCGTGATACGGTATTTCCGCGCTGGCAGGGCGCATTTCTTGCGATTTTTCTGCTTGCCGATGGGCTGTATTTGCCTGCGTCGCCCACGGCGGTCCGCACACTCGCGCTTGGCGGCGTACTTGCGGCAATCGCTGCATTCCTATGGCTGAAGATACTTGCCGTTCTCCGAGAACGCGACTTTGAAAGCCTGTGTCTGCATCGTTTTCCGCGCCCGCTCACGCGCATTCTGTTTCTGTTCGTGGGGCTTGCCTGTCTGTGCGGCATTGTGCGCACGCTCGTGCGGCTGACAGCATTCTGGCAGGAAACCGCCTTTCCGGGTATCCCGCGCGTACTCACCGCGGCAGTTGTGCTGTTTGTCGGCTGGCGGGCTGGACGACGCGGCCGAACCGCGGTTGCCATGTGGGCATATCCGATGCTGTTTCTGACCGGCGCGGTGATGCTGCTGTCGCTCGCCGTGACGCTCCCCGACTGTGATCTAGCGCATTTTGCCGGATTTGCAGAGAAATTCAGCCTGTTTATGCCGCTGCTGGGGGAATTTGTGTGGTTTTTGCTGCCGCTGCTGCTCTGTGCACAAGGGACAAATCTGCCTGCTGCGCGGGCGTGCACGCTCGGCGCACTGGCGGGCGGTTTGGGGCTGACGCTCATTTCCCTGCGGGCCTGGATGGTGCTCGGCACAGGCGCGGCCCGGCTGGATTATCCGGCGTTTGCGGCGGCCGGGGTATTCTCGGTCGGGGATTTTTTGCAGCGCGGCGAGGTGCTGTTCGGCTGTGCGCTGGCACTGTGCGAAGCCGTGCGCGTCGCGCTGCTCGTGACGCTGGCCTATACGGCGTTCCGAACGGTTTTCAGGCGGAAGGAATAAAAGGCAAAGGTCACTCCGGCATGGAGTGACCTTTTTAATGCAGGAAATGTGAAAAATTCGGGCGAACACGAATTTTTCAGGGGGATTCCGCGTTCTGCGGAACGCGGCCAGCCTACGCGGCTGGATCGCGCCGGGCCGCAGGCCCGGACCCAACCTGGGCCGGCATGCGTCAGCGTGCCGCGATTCTTAGTTCTTCAGACTATGGATCGGAGCTGGCCAAACAGCCCGGTGGGCTGTTTGGCGGCAGCCTTGGCAAAGCCACGCTGCCGGAAAAGTACGTGCCCCAGATAGAAACGCATTCTCCGCGGGCAGGTATACGCCAACATGCCGCGATTCTTAGTTCTTCAAGCTATGAATCGGGGCCGGGATTCTGCCGCCGCGATGGATAAACTTCGCCGGAGACTGGGTCGGTACCGGCATAATCGGTGCCGAGCCGAGCAGGCCGCCAAATTCAACGCTGTCACCGACCGTCTTGCCGATAGCCGGAATCACGCGCACCGCCGTGGTCTTGGTATTGACTACACCGATCGCGATTTCGTCCGCAATCAGGCCAGAGATGACTTCCGCCGAGGTATCGCCCGGAACCGCAACCATATCGATGCCAACCGAGCAAACCGCAGTCATAGCTTCCAGCTTCTGCATGGTGAGCACACCCGACTGAACGGCCGCAATCATGCCCTCGTCCTCAGAAACCGGGATGAATGCGCCGGACAGACCGCCGACGTTCGAGGATGCCATAACGCCGCCCTTCTTAACTGCGTCGTTCAGCATAGCAAGAATCGCCGTGGTGCCGCACGCACCGCAGGTTTCCAGACCGACTTCCTCCAGAATACGGGCAACCGAGTCGCCAACCGCCGGGGTCGGCGCAAGCGACAGATCGACAATGCCGAACGGCACACCCAGACGGTCGGAAGCAATCGAGCCGACAAGCTGGCCCATACGGGTGATCTTGAACGCAGTCTTTTTGATAATCTCGGCAACCTCACCAATCGAGCAGTCACCTGCGCGGCGGATGGCCGACTGAACAACGCCCGGGCCGGATACGCCGACATTCAGCACGGTTTCCGGCTCGCCGATGCCATGGAATGCACCTGCCATGAACGGGTTGTCGTCCACTGCATTGGCGAATACGACGAGCTTAGAACAGCCCATGGACTGATTGTCCTTGGTCAGTTCTGCGGTAGCCTTGATGATATGACCCATCAGAGAAATTGCGTCCAGATTGATACCGGCCTTGGTGGATGCCACGTTGACCGACGAGCAAACCAGTTTGGTCTCCGCCAGTGCTTCCGGGATGGAGTTGAGCAGCACTTCATCGCCCTTGGCGAAGCCCTTCTGTACCAGCGCCGAGAAGCCGCCGATGAAGTTGACGCCCGTGGTCTCCGCAGCGCGGTCTAGGGTCTTTGCAATCGGCACATAGCTCAGCGCGTTCGAGGTTGCGCCGACCATGGCAATCGGAGTAACCGAAATGCGCTTGTTGATGATCGGAATGCCCAGCTCGCGCTCGATCTGTTCGCCGGTTGCAACCAGCTTTTCCGCACGGCGGGTGATCTTATCGTAAATCTTGTCCGCCAGCACGTTGATATCATCGGCCGCACAGTCCACCAGAGAGATGCCCATCGTGATGGTTCTGATGTCCAGATGCTCCTCTTCAATCATCTTAATGGTCTCTAAGATGTCAAAATTATTCAGCATTTCGCGTTGTCCCTCCCTCAAAGGCGGTGCATGGCATTGAAGATATCCTCATGCATGACATGAACCTTCATATTGAGTTCCAGACCGTCTGCCACGAGCTTTGCCGTCAGCGCCGGGAAGCTGACCGTGCAGCCCTCCAGCTCGACCAGCATGGTCATCGCAAACAGGTCGCCGCCGAGGATGTTCTGATGAACGTCGACGATGTTGACATTATTTTCGCTGAGCGTCGTGGCAATCTTTGCAATGACGCCGGTGTGATCCTTTCCGGCTACGGTAACAACTGCACGCATAGTAAA
>JBJDZO010000153.1:0-3030 GCA_051868095.1 Butyricicoccus sp.
CATTGAAAAAAAGCGGGCTTTCGCCCGCTTTTTTTATTTCTTGTTTCTCGGCTGGAAACCGCGGCGCGGCGGGCGCGCCGGGCCGTCCGGTGCAATGACAACACGGCGGCCGGGTTCGGTACCGGTCGAATAGGTGGTGACGCCGCGGAAATCCTGCAAAGCCGCATGAATAATACGGCGCTCATACGGATTCATCGGCTCCAGCGTCATGGCCTTGTGGTACTTGGATACCTTGACCGCCATCTTACGTGCCAGACGCTCGAGACTTTCCGCACGCTTAGCGCGGTAGTTCTCGGTGTCAATGGTCAGACGCAGATGCTCGTCGGAGAACTTGTTCAGCACGAGCGAGGTCAGATACTGAATGGCGTCGAGCGTATCGCCGCGGCGGCCAATGACCGGACCCATATCCGGGCCGGAAATATCGATGCGGATATGATCGGGCTCGCTGATGGACAGAACGGTTGCCTTGCCCTCAATTTCAAGCTTTTCCAGCAGGCCGTTGATGAACTTCACTGCTTCACGAGCCGGCTCCGGAATCTGATCTTCTTCCATCGGAATGGGATCGATAAACGGTACAATCGGCTCACGCGCCGGACGTTCAGCGCGTTCCGGGCGCTCTGCACGCTCGGCGCGGGGCGCACGCTCCCGGCGCGGCTTGTCTGCCTTCTTTTCGGCCGGCGTTTCGGTTTCACCTTCCGCCTTCTTGGGAGCAGCCTTGACCAGATGCGGGGTGGTCAGGCGCGGGTCGTCGGGTGCGACATCGTGGAATACCGGACGGGACGGCTTCTCTGCTTTGGGCTGTACCGGCTTTTCCTCTGCCTTGGGCGCAGGTGCAGCCTTGGGGGCAGGCTTCGGTGCTTCTTCGATCTCCGTTTCCGGCTCGTCCGCTACCTCATAGGTGACGCGAACCTTGGCGTCGGTTGCACCGATGCCAAGAAAACCTTTCTTGCCGTTATCCAAAACCTCAACCGAAACATCGTCTCGGTCCATATGAAGGAAATCCAGCGCTTTCTGAATCGCAAGATCGCGGGTTGCGCCGGTCATCTCAATGCTCTTAAGCATTTATGCATCCTCCTTTTTGTGCTTCTTGCCCTTCGCAGGCTCTTCCGCGGGCAAGGGATGACGCTTTCGAATAATTTTTGTGAGGATAATCTCCTGAATGCAGGTAAAAATGTTGTTGAAAATCCAGTAAATACCGACCGCAACCGGGAACTGGAACGCGAAATAAAGGCTCATCAGCGGCATGAGATACATCATGGTTTTCATGCTGCCCTGTACCTGATTGCCCTGCACCTTCTGGAGAATCCAGGAAGACAGGAACGCGGTCAGACCGGACAGAATCGGGATCAGCAGCAGCACGCTGAAGGCCAGCGTAGGCTTGAGCGACAGATCCAGACCAAAAAAGTCAAAATTCAGCGGATGGAGCAGGTTTTTGATGCCTTCGGACAGGTTTGCGATCTCGGGATCAAGCACACCGTTCGCGTCAAAGAACTGGTTGCACTTGTGTGCAATCTGCATCTGAATGGTATATGCGTTCTGCGCGGTGATTTCCAGACCGAGATGCTGGGCAAGCAGGTTGATATCCTCGCCCACATCGCCCGGCTGACCGCCGGACAGACCCATCATAAAGTTGAGGGGCTTGACCACCGCATAATACAGGCCCATCAGGACGAACATCGGAATAAAGCTCGGCAGGCAGCCGGACATCGGGCTGACGCCCTCCTTCTCGTACAGCTTGCTCATCTCTTCATTCAGCTTGACCTTATTGTTGGCGTATTTCTTCTGAAGCTGCTGCAATTTGCCCTGCATGGCGCTCATTTTGAGCATGCCTTTCTTTCCGTGGTAGGAAATCGGCAGGATGACCAGCTTGACCAGAAGCGCGAACAGAATGATCGCAAGGCCATAGGATTCGACCGCGCCATAGATCAGGTTGAGCAGCATGCCCAGCGGACGAACAATCAGGATGCCAAAAATATCACCCATGGTTCAAATGATCCTCCAAAATAGTTGTCCCCGTTTGAAAAAAACGGGATCTTCCCGGCTTTTTACGGCACCGGGTCATAAATATCATGCTTAGAAAACGGATGGCAGCGGCAGATGCGCCGGAACGCGAGCCAGCCGCCTTTGAGCGCACCGTATTTCTCAATCGCCTCGACCGCGTACTGTGAGCAGGTCGGGATATACCGGCACCGCGGTGCGATTCCAGGAGAAATATGCTTCTGATAAAAGCGGATCGCTGCAAGCATCCAGCGTTTCACGCCTGTTCGCCTCCATTTTCCAGCAATTCGAGCTTTTTCATCGCACGCATCAGCTCGCGCTCGGTGCGGCGGCAATCGGTGCCGACCATGCGCGTGCGCGCCACGATGACAAAATCAAAGCCCTTCTTGATTTCGTGTTCATGCAGACGGTAGGCCTCCCGCAGCAGGCGCTTGATGCGGTTGCGCACCACGGCGCCGCCCAGCTTGGGGCTGACCGTCAGTCCGATCCGGTTGACCGTGCGGTGGGTTTTCATGGCGTAAACCACCAGATAAGGGGTCGCAGCCGATTTCCCACGCCGATACAGCCGACGGAATTCGTAGTTTTGCTTGATTCGATAAGTGTGTTTCATAAAAAAACCCATATCTCAAAAAAGAACGGAAAGCCATCTCCGATGCCCGGGAGCGGCCGGGGTAAAAATTCCCCTTATCGCGGATCCATTCAGATTGCCATAGGGAGTCCATGCTCCCAGTTCCGCGATCTGCCCGGCGGAAACGCGGCAGATGCCGCCTGCTTGTCCCATTCCGTCCGCCGGACCGAAACCGTACCGGAATGGCGCAGTTTTTGCTTTGAAAAAAGGGCCGCTTGCACGGCGGCCCTCCATATTTCCGTTGGGAAAATTAAAAGTCCAAAACCCGATTAGTGGGTCAGACGAGCGCGGCCCTTTGCGCGGCGGCGAGCCAGCACCTTGCGGCCGTTCGAAGTCGACATTCTCTTGCGGAAGCCATGCTCCTTGCTGCGCTGACGCTTCTTGGGCTGATACGTTCTCAGCAT
>JBJDZO010000154.1:0-3022 GCA_051868095.1 Butyricicoccus sp.
GCGCCAGATAAACAGGTCGGTGAAGCAATGCTCACACAGCGGATAGGAATACGCCCGCGCACAGGCTTCCACGCGCGATTTATCTTCCAGAGCCAGCTCTCGAAATTCCAACATAAACTCCGTTCTTTCTTTTTATCCTTTGCCCGCGGCATACTCACGGGCTCCACATAGTATTTCTATTCTTCTTCTCTTTATTCCTGTCCGCGCAGCGCATGGTAATGCGCACGAACCTCAGCCGCCTGTCCACAGCTCATCTTTCCTTCACTGCATACGCCGTCTACGCAGGACGGGCCGCTTTTCGCGAACAGCGTGGGCGCGACCGCGTAAACCAGCTTGTACATTTCTTCAGCGAGCGCACGGATTTCCCACTGCGCACGGCTGCAGCAGCGCAGCCGGAAGAAATTTTGCAGCGAGCGTGCGTTCGCAGTCATAACGATGCGGGTTGCGCAAGCATTCGGCAGCACATAGCGCGCATCCTCGATGGATTTCTTTTCCGCCTGACTGCGCGCCTTCTTTTCGGGCACACCGGCATCCAGCAGCTCCTTGAGATGACCTTCCATCAGTGCGGCGGTCAGCTCCTCATAGGTGCGCTGGTCGTCCTCCATCGCTTGAATGAACTTTTCCCTGGCCGCCGGGATTTTCTCAATCTCGGGCGGCACAACATATTCAAACCCACGTTCGCGGACATAGCGCTGCGACTGCACGCTGAACGACGCGATACGGTGCCGCGTGATCTGCGCGAGCAGTGAACGGGACACGCCCTCAATCGCAAACGTAAAGCTCACATGCTCAATCGGGCTTTCGTGGCCGAGGTCGGTCAGCATCTGCAAAAAGGATTGGGTTTTTTCCTCGGTCAAGCCGTCAAGAATGCCGTCCACATCGGTGGAGGAATAGCAGTTTTTCGCGGCTGCGGCAATCAGGCGCTCCGGCTCGGGGGTATGCGCCAAAAGACGTACCTTCATGTTATTTCTCCTTTCCGAACAGCTTCTTGCGGATGACCAGCAGCATGAACAGCGGCAGCTTCATCATGCGGCCGATGCGGCTCGGCTCTTTGCACAGACGATAGAACCATTCCAGCCCCAGCTTGATGAAAAGATCGGGCGCACGCTGCACGGTACCGGCAAATACATCGAGTGAACCGCCCAGCCCACAGCACAGCGTCACATGCATCTCCTCCTGATGCTTTGCCATGAACTGTTCCTGTTTGGGTGCGCCCAGACAGACAAACATCACGTCCGCACCGCCTGCGGCATTGACCGCGGCAACCGCTTCGCTGTCGTTTTTGAAATAGCCGTCCCGTGTGCCCGAAATAATCAGGCCCGGATACTTTTTCTTGAGGTTTTCCGCTGCCTGCTCGGCGATGCCCGGCTTGGCGCCGAGCAGGAACAAACGCATTTTCTCCTGCGCCATACGATGCATGAGCATGGCAGCGAAATCGATGCCCGCGACCTTTCCAGGCAGCTTCTCCCCCAGGATTTTCGCGGCATAGATGATACCGATACCGTCCGGCAGCACCAGAGAGGCATTGTTCACCCGCTCGCGAAACGATTCGTCCTCCATGGCAGCGTATACGATTTCCGGGTTTGGCGTTACTACATAGCCCTTTTTTCCGGCCTTGATCTGCGCCACAGCACGATCAACGGCCTGCGTTAATGTCACGGCGTCAAACCAGACACCCATAATGTTTGCTTTATTCAAATCGGATCTCCCCACTCACATGGCATAAGATTTCTATTGTATTATAGCACCATTGCTCGTCAAGCGCAAGCAACAACAAAATATCGCCGTTTTTCGCCAAATACACTATTTTATAATGCAGAAAAAGTTGAATTTACATCTCGTTATCGTTTATGCTGCAACTAGTTTGCAACTAATGTGCAACTAACTGCTCATTTATGTGCACAATGATATCTCTATAATTTAAGGGGATGTCATCATCTTTAGTGATAAAAAAAACCATCCCCCAACCAGCCACGAGCCAGTTGGGGGATTTGTTGTCTTTACTTGTCCAGCATGCCGGCTCTATCCATCCAGACCAGCGGCTGCAGGTTGCACTCCAGCACGGCCACCGCGCCGTTTGCGTCCATGGCCACGATACCCTTCTGGATTGCCTTGGTCACGCTGGCCTGCGCCCACGCAGGCATGTCTTTTACGTACTGATAGGTTTTCATGTCTTCCTCCCCTTTCAACGATTTTTCTACTTCGGCTACAAACCAACTCCACCGGCCGGTGTCCCGCAAGATGCGCGGACAGTTTTTGCCGCTCCAATCATGATGCTGCCTGAGCTTGTCCACACCCCAGCCACGTTCCCGCAGCAGGCCAGCTGTAACGTCAATTGCATTGCGCAGCGTCTGCTCCCGGTCACCGCTCTCGCAAATCTCCAAACTGATGCTGGTATCATTGCCCTGGGTGCTCCCGGCATGGATCGCGCGTTCAACCAGCGGGATCGCCATTACCGCTTCACGCTGATCGACACACACATGCCAGCTCGCAATACGATGGTTGTCCGGATTCACCAGCCAGTCGCGCTCATTTTGGGCGCTGCTGTACGGGTTGTCGGTGCTGTGGATCGTCAAGGTCGAGGCGGTGATTTTCCGCCCCGACCGTTTGCCCTCTGAGATTGGGATGATAGCCTTACGAATTTCCATTGCCGTCACCGCCGAGCTGCTTCGTGATCTGATGTACGCCGGTCGCAGCCAGACCGGACACAATACCAATTGCAATCGCAGTGATATAATCACTTGCGGCGAAGTCCTGCATCACGTGCATCGCTACAACGCCAAGCGCCGCCCCAGCGATGCCGCACACGATAGGCAGCCATTTGTTGTCTACCGCAGTCGCCTTGACGATCTGTGCGATCAGATAGCAGATCACCGTGATTGCCGGGATTGCTGTGAAACCTAAATTCTCCATGCTGTTACTCCTTTTCCAAGTCGTCGATTCTGCGATTTGCAACCTTGACCTTCTCGTCAAGGACGGCAACGTCCTGTTCTAGCTGATAGGTGCGGGTGATTAGGTTGTT